>JAEVZE010000491.1 GCA_023392395.1 Bacillota bacterium | reverse complement strand
GGAAGCACTACCGCGCCACCGGACCGAATGGCGAACACTACCCCTGCCAGAGCGAGGGTGGCGAGGCCATCGTTCGGCTGACGGGCGTTCCGGCCTTCGGCACGCTGCCATTCAAGTTGGAAGATGCTACGGAAGAACCCGCCGCCCATGTGACGGAGGACGGCAAGTACTACCGCGTCTTGACCAAATTCTACGAGATCGAGATCCGCAAGGACAACGGCCAGATCACCACGCTCTACGACCGGGAGAACGACTGGTTCGTCGTCCGGCGGGAGGAGATCGGCTGGCGGCTGAAAAAGGGCGTATTGAACGCGCTGCAGGTGCACATGGAGGAGCCCACCGAAATGTCCGGCTGGACCATCGGAAATGTGCGCGACGTACATACGCTCCTGTCCGGCGCTACCTCCCGCGTGATCGCGGACAGCGCGGCGGAGGTCCGCATCCGCTTCGAGCACAAATTCCGGGAGTCCGCCATCCGGCAGGACATCGTGATCGAGCCGGATTCCAGGGCCATCCGCTTCGAGACGAACGTGGACTGGCGGGAGTGGGGCGACTTCGACCGCGACGCGCCGATGCTGAAGGCCTGCTTCGCGCCCGACGTAAAAAACGGCAGCGCAACGTATGAAATCCCCTTCGGCGCAATCGAAAGACCGGCGGACGACCGCGAATACCCCGCCCTGGGCTGGGTAGACGTAAGCGACGGCGCGCACGGCTTTGCGATCCTGAACGACAGCAAGCACGGCCACCGCTGCCGCGGCAACGCGCTGGAGTTGACGCTGATCCGTAGCGGCTGGCTGCCCGACCAGAAGTCGGATTTGGGCGCGCACCAATTCACCTACGCCATCCTGCCCCACGCGCTGTCCTGGCGCGAAGGGGAAGTGCCCAAGGCCGCGCAGGCGTTGGGTCGGCCGCTGATTGCGCGCCCAGCGACGGGTTCCGGCGCGGGGTTCAGCCTGGCCTCGCTCGAATCGAAGGATGCGATCCTCTCCTGCGTCAAGCTGTCCGAAGATGGCAGGGATATGATCGCGCGAATCTACAACCCCGCGCAGGAAACGGCGGAGGCGACGCTGACGTTGGGCTTTGACGCTTCCTCGCTCACGCCCTGCGACCTTCTGGAGCGTCCGGAGGGGGAGAGCGTGCCGATCTCGGGCCGAAGCGCGTACCTGAACCTCGGACCCTGCGAGATTCTGACCCTTCGCATCGCCCGCTGAGGCTTATACCAATCCAAAACATTCTTTCGTCGTCGCGGTGGTGCTTTTCGCGCATGGCTGTGTCGCCTTCCGCTCGAGCGTAGCGCTGCTACGCCTCGCTCCGGCTTCTTGCCCTGCATCGAAAATCCCTCGCCGCTTTGGACGAAATAATGTTTCGTCTTGGCATTATCACCCGATGGAGGACTAGAATGGACAAGAAATACACGCTGCACGCGGTCACCATGACCCATTGGGACCGCGAGTGGTACATGAATTTCCAGAAGACGCGGCTGAAGCTGGTCCACCTGATCGACGGCCTTCTGGACATCCTGGACGGCGACCCGGACTTCGTGTCCTTCATGATGGACGGCCAGACGCTGCCACTGACGGACTACCTGGCTGTAAGGCCCCAGAACCGCGAGCGCCTGGCAGGGTACATCCGAAATGGCCGCATCCTGATCGGTCCCTGGTACATTCTGCCCGACGAGATCCTGATCACCGGCGAGACCCACGTGCGCAACTACCTGTTGGGCAGCCGCGTCGCCAGGGAGTTTGGCGTGGAGAAGATGCAGGTCGGGTATCTTCCGGATTCCTTCGGCCACCCGTCCCAGATGCCGCAGATTTTGGGCAGGTTGGGTATGGACACCATCGTATTCTGGCGGGGCTCCACGCCCGAGACCGACCGGTCGGAGTTTTTCTGGCGCGCGCCGGATGGCACGAGGGTTCTGACCATCCTGATGCCGGACGGCTACGGCACCGGCGCGGAATTGTCGCAAGACCCGGAATTGACCGCCGCGCGGCTCGACCAGTACATCGAGAACTTCCACAAGTACGCCACTACGGAGCACATCTACCTGTCCAACGGCGGCGACCACCTGGAGCCCGCGCCATTTTTGTCCAAGGTGCTCCGGGAGGCCAGCGCGCGGATGCGAAACGGCCGCGTCCAGCACACCACGCTGCCCGCGTTCGTCCGCACGCTCAAGCGCTCGCTGGGCGAGGGGCTAAAGGAAGTTTCGGGCGAGCTGTGCGGGGCCAGCCGGTCGATCCTGCTGCTCTCCACGCTGTCCACCCGCACCTATTTGAAGCAGGCCAACCACGCCGCCGCGCGTCTCCTCGAAAACGAGCTGGAGCCGATTTTTTCGCTGGCCGCGCTGAACGGGAACGCCTACCCGCGGGACGAACTGACGCTGGCCTGGAAGTACCTGATGGAGAACCAGCCCCACGACAGCATTTGCGGCTGTTCCATCGACGAAGTGCACGAGGACATGCTGTTCCGCTACCGGCAGGTGCGCCAGATCGGCGGGGAACTGATGGAGCGGGCGCGGGCGTACTACCGGCGGATCGATACCTCCGGCATCAAGGGCGGCGCGGCGCTGGCGGTGTTCAACGCCACGGGGAACGACCGCGGCGATTACGTGGAGGCGACGGTGGACTTCGACGCCCGCCCCACGATGCTGCTCGACTTTAGCCGCACCGATGAGGCGGGGCGCTACCCGCACCACTACGTGGACAACTCCGCAGAGGCGATGCGGGAGATTCCCACCGGCGTCCGCGTGTTTGAAGGCGACCGGGAACTGCCCGCGACATTGATTACTGCCGAGGTTTCCAACTTCATGGACCTCGACTACCCCCGCTTTCCGCACCAGTACAACGTCAACCGGTGCCGCATCGGATTTGTGGCACGGGGCGTGCCTGCCATGGGCTATCAAACGCTGCGGGTGGAGCCGGTCTACAACGGGATCAAACCCCAAGCGCCTGAGGGCCCAGCGGAGATCTCAAACGAATTCTTCACCGTCGAACCGGATCTTGCGACCGGCGCGCTCACCGTGACCGACAGGCAGACCGGGCGCGCGCTCCGGGGTCTGAACCTCCTCGCCGACGGCGGCGATTGCGGCGATGAGTACACCTACTGCCCGCCAGACAGGGATCAGATCATTTACCCAGACGCGTCGTCGCTGTCCGCCCGGGTGGTGGAAATGAGCGACGCCCGCCAGGTGCTGGAAATAGCGGGGCGGATGCGCATCTCGGAAGGGCTCGCGGGCCGGTCGGAGGGGCGCAGCGAGAAGATTGCGGACTGCCCGTTCGTCACGCGGGCGACGGTCTATCCCGGCGTTCGCCGCGTGGACATCCGGACCACCTTTGAAAACAAGGCCAAATGGCACCGGCTGCGCGCGCTGTTCCCGGCGGGCGTCCGGGCCCAGACTCACGCTTCGGCGGGCGCGTTCACCGTGGACAAGCGGCCCATGTTCCCCGAGATCGACCCGAACGCACGGGAGATCTGCCACACCCACCCGCAAAAGGACTTCTGCACGCTGGACGACGGGAGAAACGGCCTGACCGTGGCCAACCGGGGCCTGCACGAGTACGAGGCGTATGACGATGGAGAAACATCGGTGCTGGCGGTCACGCTGCTTCGGTGCACCGGCGTCATCAGCCAGCGGGTGATTGCGACCCGCGACGAGGCCGCGGGCTGGCACGAAGCCGCGCCCGGCGCGCAGTGCATCGGCTCCTGGGACTTTGAGTACAGCCTCATCCCCCACGAGGGCGATTGGGTGCAAAGCTGTGCCTATCAGGAAGCGCACGCCTTCAACCTGCCGATGCCCGCGATGCAGCTTCCAGCCGGGAATCCGGGCGACCTGCCCGCGCGGTACGAATCTATCCGGTTGAACCACCCGGCGCTGCAGATTTCCGCGTTCAAGCAGTGTGAGTTCGAGGATGCGCTGATCCTGCGCTTCTTCAATACCACGCCGGAGGCGGTGGAGGCCGAGGTGCGGTTCGACTTCCCGTTTGAGAGCGTTCAGCACGCCAACCTCCGGGAGGACACCATCGGCGCGGTCGATCTCCATGACCGCACCGCCCGCATGAGCGTCGGCCCGTTTGAGATCGTCACGCTGAAAATCCTGCCGTAGCCTTTCTGGAATGCCAAACCCCGCCCGCAGGGCCTTGCCGGACACCGAATCCGGCTTGGCTATGCGGGCGGGGTTTCTGTTGGAAAACCCAGAACGGGCTCTTGACTGTTTCACGGTTCCCTGTGCATCACGACGCATCCTCTGGTGGCCGTTTGGATGGCATTCCGCTAGACGGCTTTTCCCATTTCGTAGGCTTCCACCATGGTGGGCTTTCCCTGCACTTCGCCCGCCGCCCACACGCCGGTGGCGTACAGGATGCCCCGCTCGCTCGCGCCTTCTAGGCAGTCCTCGGTGAAGCCGCGGAGCGCCTCCACGGTGCGGGACAGCATGGCCTTGTCGGTGTCGGCCGCCGTCAGGATGTAGTAGAAGTCCTTGCCCGAAATCTCGGTGTAGCGCGGCACGGTGCGGTCAATCAGCGTCTTGAGTTGCGAGTCCATCGAGTAGAAGTAGACCGGCGTCGCCAGCACGATCGCGTCCGAGCGCACCATCTTGTCCAAGATCGTGGTCATGTCGTCCTTCTGCACGCAGCGGTGCGTCCGGTTGCACGCGCCGCAGCCGGTGCAGTAGCCGATTCTTTGGTCGCCCAGGAAGACCTTTTCCGCCTGATGCCCTGCTTCCAGAGCGCCGCGCAGGAACGCATCGCACAGCAGATCGGAGTTACCGCCCTTCCTCGGGCTCGCAGACAGGATCAATACCCTCTTGCTCATCAAAACCCCTCCGTTTGGCCGGTCGTTGTGGGCGCATCACCCGCTGGAACCATCCTACAACCTGAAGTTCGCTCCAAATCAAGGGGTTTCGGAAAATTTACTTTGGAAGCTCCCGCAGACCCCGATAAAAAGACGCCGTGGATTTTCAATGCGCGCCTATTGACCACTGTGGTCAACAATGCTATAATGCATCTCGAACAAGGCAGGTGAGCGTACGATGTATTCGAAATTTGAGGCGCTGGACGGGGAGAAGCAGCAGCGCATCCTGAACGCTTCGATGAAGGAGTTCGCGTCGAAGGGTTACGACCGCGCCTCCACCAATCGCATCGTGG
>JAEVZE010000484.1 GCA_023392395.1 Bacillota bacterium | reverse complement strand
TCCGCGCGAAACAGGTCGTGGGGAATCTGCAATAATATGCCAACACCGTCTCCGGTATCGCCATCGGCGTCCCGGCCGGCCCGGTGGGAGAGCCGCTCCACAATTTTCAGCGCGTTGTCCACAGTCTCATGGCTCTTGACGCCGTGAATGTTGACCACCGCGCCAATGCCGCAGGCATCGTGCTCAAACCGCGCATCGTACAGGCCTTGGCATTGCTGTCGATCCTGCTGGCCATCCAGGCCCTGCCGCTCTTGCTGCCCCATGCCATTCATCCTTTTTGATCGTATTTTTTGCGCCTTGGGGCAAAAAATGGAGCCCGGCGCACCGCCTGCTCCCGCTCCCTTTGACGGTTTCGTGATTATAGCATGCCCCCGCCCCCCTGTCAAGCCGGAAATGAAAAACCAAATCAAAATAACTGCAAATTTACGTTCTTTCCAGCGCCGTTTTCCTGATTAATGCAAGTTTTATTTTTCAAGCTTCAAATTATCGGCAAAAACCGGGTCGCGGCGGCGGTGAAATGCGGTGATAAATGCAAATTGTGCATGTGCACAATACGAAAACAGGACTTTGCTCCGCGTCGGGCGGCGTAAAAAGCACCTTCGCGTCCCTGGGGGAGTACGTTCGGCCCCCGCACCAAAAAATAATCCGCGCGCAGGTCGGGCAGCAACCTGCGCGCGGGGGGATGTGAAATTGAGGAGGAATTAGAACTTGAACTGGTCCACGTTCTCCTTGGTCCAGACGGACGGGGGCCCCATGATGATGGTCTTGCCATCGTCAAGCAGCGTGATCTTGCCCACGCCCGGGATCTCCATGCCGTTTTCGATCTTGACGCCGTTGAGCTCGTCATGGGCGACGTAAACGGTCAGCTTGCCCAGCATGCCGGGATCCCAGAGGATGCCGAAGTCCAGGGAGCCGTCCTTGAGGTACGGGGCGGAATCGGTGGGCATGGAGGAGCCCACGACCGCGACCTTATCCTGCAGGCCCTTCTCCTGAATCGCCATCGCCGCGCCGATCGGGGCGGGGGTGGAGATGCCGATGATGCCCTTCAGGTCCGGATAAGCGGCCAGGAGCGCCAGCGTCTGGGTGTAGGCTTCCTGGGCGGACTCGTCGGACGGCACCGGATCGGTGACCAGCTTGAGGTTGGGGTACTTGGTCTTGGCGTACTCAAGGCCGTAGTTGATCCAAGTGTTCAGGTTGGCGGCGGTCAGGTAGCCGGTCACGATGGCGTATTCGCCCGTGTCGGTGCCCATGGCTTCCACCAGCTTGTCCCAGATGAACTCGCCGTAGGCCTTGTCGTCGATCTGATGGATGGAGTACTTCACGTCGTCGCCCTTGGCAGTGGTGTCCCAGTCAACCACGAGGACGTTGGCTTCCTTGCACTTCTGCAGCACGGGGGAAACGGCGTCCGGGTCGTTGGGGGCGATGGCCAGGCAATCGATGCCGCGGATCAGGAGGTCTTCGATCATCTGAACCTGCTGGGCGGCGTCGCCCTCGGTGGGGCCAGTGTAGATGACTTCAATGCCCAGTTCCTTGCCCGCAGCTTCCGCGCCAACCTGAGAGGCGTTGAAGTAGGGGATACCCACCAGCTTGGGCATCACGACGATGGTCTCCGCGCTGGCGGCGACGGACAGAACCAGACAGAGCATGAGGACGAGGGAAAGAACCTTCATCATGCAAAACCGCTCCTTTTCATGGTATATCCCGTTCTCCAGCCCGGCGGCTGCCCGGGTGCCGGGCCGAAAAAGCCGAATCACGCTTTCACCTGCTGACAAACTCCGTCAAGGCTCTCATCGTTCCCGGCGGCTTGTGCGCCGGGAACGTGTTTCCGGATACCAGTGCGCACTACTTACGAGAGGAAACAATCCCTTCCGTCAGGGAGCCGCCCGAAAAAAGCCGCTGGCGGATTTTCACCGCATTCACGCCTATTTCTTCTTGTGCTCCCGCGCCGCGAAGTAGTTGACCGTCAGCACCGCCACCAGGATTGCGCCAGTGACCACGTCGGTGATGTTGCGGTTGACGCCGATAATGTTGAAACCGGAGGACACCACCTGCAGGATGGCGACGGCCGTAACCGTGCCCAGGATGTGCCCGCTGCCGCCGTTGATGTCCGTCCCGCCCAGCACCGTCGCGGCCACTGCCTGCAGCGTGTAGCTTGAGCCGTAGTCGGCGCGGGCCGAGTTGTAGCGGGAAACCATCAGAACGCCCGCGACGCCCGCCATCACCGAGGAGAAGATGTACACCTTCATCAAGACCGCGCGGGTGTTGATGCCGCTGAACCGGGTGGCCTTCTCGTTGCCGCCCACCATGTAGATGCTCACGCCCCAAGGCGTGCGCTCCACCAGGTACCAGGCGGCCAGGATCGCCGCCACGTAGATCAGCATCGTGTATGGGATGTTCAAAACCGACCCCGCGCCGATGCGCTGGAACAATTCCGGGAAGCCGGAGATGCCGGAACCGCGGGTGATGTTGAGCGACACGCCGTTGAACACCGTCTGCGTGCCCAGCGTCACCAATAGGGACGCCACCCCCACGTAGGCCACGAAGTAGCCGTTCACCACGCCGCACAGGACCGAAACCGCCATCACCACCACGATGCCCGCGGCGATGGTGACCAGGTCCGGGATTCCGCCGACCTCGTTCATCGCGCGCATCAAAAACGCGCCCGCGATCGCCGACAGCATCGCCGAGTTGACCAGCGACAGGTTGATGCCGCCCGTCATGATGACCGCGCTCATCCCGATGGCCAGGATGCCGAACTCGGCCATCTGAAAGCCCATGTTCTTGAAGTTGCGTACCGTCAGGAACTTGCCGGGCGCCATCAGCGACATCCCTGCGATCAGGAGCATGAGCAGCGCCAGCAGGAAGTACTGGTTTTTGTTGCGGGAGAAATGCCCTTGCGCGCCGTCCATCAGGCGACCCCCTTTCCCTGGGCCGTCAGATCGATGTCCACCTTGGTCTGCCGCCGCTCTTCCCTGCGCAGCTTGATCATGTCAAAGCTGACCGCGAGGAGGATGATTCCGCCCACGATGATCGACTGCCAGTAGGTGGAGATGCGGGCCAGCGTCAGCCCGTTGGAGATGAACGCGAACAACATCACGCCCAGGAACGTACCCAGGACCGAGCCGGAACCGCCGGTTAAGAGCGCGCCGCCCAGCACCACCGCACCGATGACGTTCATCTCGTAGCCGATGAAGGCGTTGGGGTCCACCGACTTCATGATGGAGGTGTAGGTGATCGCGGCAAACCCCGCCATCATGCCGGAGAAGGCGTAGGCGAAGGTGGTCAGGCGCTTGTTGTTAAGGCCGATGCGCTGCGCCGACACGGGGTTAGACCCCATCGCCATGATGGACCGGCCCAGCATCGTGCGCTTGATCAAAAACCAGGTGACCAGCATCGCCAGCGCAAACAGCAGAAACTGCACCGGTACGCCGATTTCGGAGCCGTTCAGATTCCGGAACGAGAAGAACTTCGTCAGGCCGAAATCGATGATCCGCTGCGGCAGCTGGTTGATCCAGGTGCCGTTGGTGTAGTAGCGCAGAAACCCGTCGATCACCGAGGCCATGCCCAGCGTCGCGATGATCGGGGGAAGGCCGAGGCGCGATACCATGAGGCCGTTCATAAGGCCCACCGCGCCGCCGATGGCGATGCCCAGAAGGTAGATCAGCAGCAGGTTGTCAAACCCGGTGCGGTTCATGATCTGGCCGGTCAAGACTGTCACCAGCGCCAGCTGCGAGCTGATGGACACGTCGATGCCGCCGGTGATGATGATCAGCAGCATGCCCATCGCGCAGGTGCCCAGCACCGCGTTGGACTTGATCACGTCCATCAGGTTTTCAAAGGAGAGAAAGGTCGGGTTGAAGAGCCAGGAGATCAGCATGACGCCCAAGAGCATCGCGCCAACCGAGACTTCCTTGTGGCCCATCAGGCGCTTTATGCGTTCGGACAAGCGGGCCCCTCCTTTCGGTTGTTGCTACGATTAAAACGATACGTAAGCCTCTACGCCAGGACAGCTTTTTCCATGAGCATCTCCTGCGTGGCGGTCGCGCCGTCGAATTCGCCGGTGATGCGGCCCCTGCGCATGACGAGGATCCGGTCGGAGATCGAGAAGATCTCGGGCAGCTCGCTGGACACCATGATCACCGCGATGCCCGAATCCGCCAGATCCCTCAGCAGCTTGTGGATCTCCGCCTTCGCGCCCACGTCGATGCCGTTGGTAGGCTCGTCCACGATCAGGATCTTCGGGTTGGTCGCCAGCCATTTGGCGACCACAATCTTCTGCTGGTTGCCTCCGGAAAATTTTAACGCCTGCATTTGCGGGTAGGCGGGCCGGACCCCCAGCTTCTGGATCAGTTCCTGCGCGCGCGCCCGGCGCTTTTTGAAGTCGATCATTCCGCTTCGGCCCGCGAAGGACTTCATAATCGGCAGCGTCAGGTTGCCCTCGGCGTCCTGCTGCAGCACCAGCCCCTCGGTCTG
>JAEVZE010000477.1 GCA_023392395.1 Bacillota bacterium | reverse complement strand
GCCTTCAGCGCCTCGGTCATCAGCCCCTGATTCCAATAGGCCCGGGACAGCGAATAACCGACCTCGGCCGAGTTGTTCTCGCGCTGATACCACATAAAGCCGATGGTGCCGATCATCTTGCCGCTCTCCACATGCTCGATGCCCCAACTGACCGGCTCGCCCAGCCGGTACTTGCGCAGCATGTAGCGGATGTACGAGCGGGATTCGTTGATCGAGCGATGGGCGTCCCACAATACGTGGCGCGCCACCTGCGGATCCCGGCTGTATTCGTACATGTCGGCGGCGTCCCGCATGGTCAGCCTCCGGATGTACAGTCTCTCCGTGCGGATGCCCTTCATCCGGGAGAAGAGCGATTCGTCGTAAAAGGTCATGATGCTCTGGCCCCTGGTGTTCAGATTTGTACCTCCCGGCCCAGCGCGGCCGACTGATAAATCCCCTCCAGCATGCGCTGCATGGTCACGCCGTGTTCGAGGGAAGCCGACGGCGCCTCGTGGGTCCTTACGCAGTGGAGGAAGTGGTCGATCTCCACCTCGAAGGGGTTGGCGGGCAGAGTGGTCAGCGCCGCGTCCGACAGGTGGCCCGCCTCCTCGCCGTAGATCGTCATCGGCTCCATCGTCAGTCCCGCTTTCGTACCGCACACCTGGGTGTAGTCCTGCTTGGGGGCGTTGAGCGCCCAGCTGACCTCAAAGAGGAGGCAAGCGCCGTTCTCAAAGTGGATCACGCCCGCGGCGGAGTCCTCGGTGTCAAACGCGGTCACGTCGCTGTCCAGCGCGACCCAACGGTCGACGCCCTGGGTCTTGTAGTCGCCAATGCGACTCGAGGTCATAGCGCTGACGCGCACAGGCTTTGGGCAGCCCATCAAAAACCAGGCGCGGTCGATGACGTGCACGCCGATGTCGATCACCGGGCCGCCGCCGGACTTGCCGGTGTCGGTGAACCAGCCCAGGGGCGTGCCGCGCCTGCGGATCATGGCGGTCTTGGCGTAGTAGACGTCGCCCAGCTTGCCCTCGTCCAACAGCTTTCTGCCCAGCCGGTACTCGGGCTTGAAGCGGTTGGGCAGCGCCATCATGAAGGTCACGCCGGACTTCTCCACGGCATCCCGCATCTGACAAGCGTGTTCGACGCTCCAGGCCATGGGCTTTTCGCACAGGATGTGAACGCCCTTGTTCGCGGCTTTGATGGCGCAGGGCGCGTGCGAGCGGTTCCAGACGCAGATGTCCACCGCGTCCAGCTGCTCTTTCTCCAGCAGTTCGTCCACGCTGTCGTAGGCGCGGGCGATCCCGAACTTCTCCGCCGCGCCCTGGGCGCGCGCCAGGTTCAGGTCCGCGATGGCGACCAGTTCCACGTCAGAGCGGGCCTGGTAGACCGGCAGGTGCGCGTTCTGCGCGATGTTGCCCGCGCCGAGAATGCCGATGCGAAGCTTCTCCATGTGCTTTCAACCGCTTTCGTCACAATATTTGGCCGTTCAGGGATTCGATGTCCTCCGGGACGATTCCTCCCGGCAATGCGATCTTTTCTCCGGGCAGCAGCGCGCCGTAAAAACCGGCCGTAAACACGCCCAGCGCGGCCACAGGGCCGGTGCAGGAGAGTTCCCCGCCCGAAAGGCGCAGTTCTGAGCGCGGCGGGTTCAAAAGCATGCTCCGTTTTGGCGTTCCGTGCTTGGCAAAGCAGATCACCTGGTCGATCCGGCTGGTCTTGCCACCGTCCGAAAGCTCCGCCCGCGCAATCACGATGCCTTCCTCCGGCAGAGTTGCCTTCAGTTCCCCCAGCAGCGCCTCTTCGCCCGGCATCGCGGCAAAGCTGGTGGACGCGATCAGCGTTCCGTCCAGCCGGTAGACGGACGCGGTGACGGTCACCGGTTGCCGCATTTCACCACCCGGATACAACCACACCTTCAGCGGCAGGCTTGCCTCAAAAGGCTCCGGGAACTCGAACGCCGCGCAGGCGCCCCAGGCCTGCTTCAGCGCACCGTAAACCGGGCGGGCTTTCCCGGAATGCTCGATGATGGTGGCGCTCAAGAACATGGGGTTCGCCTCCGTCGCCCAGACGTCAAAAGCCTCCCCAACCCGCCGCGCGTTCAGCGCCAGCGCCCGGAAGGTTTCCGCCTGCGCGAAACGGCTGAGCCGCGCGTACCGCGCCGCGTCGCCCAGCGCGTTCGCGCCGTAGAGCGCCTCCACGTCCCGCTGCGGCGGACAGAGGCTTTTCGTCGCCCGCCACGCAGGGGTGTTCGGAGGCCAGAATTTTTCGCCACCCGCCAGCTTTTCCAACGCGCGAGGCTCCGGCGTGGCCAGAAGGTCATAGTACCTGTTGCAAGTGTATTCTTTCGGCCATTCCTCATCGTCCGTAAGCAGCAGCCCGTCGGGAAGCAGGTCAAAGGGAACCAGCGCGTTCACCCACTCGGCGAACGGGGCGCGCACCGCCTCCGCGCCCATATTCCGCAGCGCGCGAATCAGGTCCCGATCTCTGAGTCTCTCCGCCGGAACGCCCACGACACGGCGCGGCGGGGGCGCATCCATCGCGGCGTTCAAAAGCACAGAATCGCAGGCCACGCTCGACCGCTCCACCGAAAGCCGCACGGTATAGTATTGCTCGCCATCCCACTTGACCGGTGACGGCAGTTTCAAAGCATGCTCCACACGCGCTTCGACGGCTCGCAGGCGCTCGTACACCTCGCTGGCCAAAGCCATTTCGCCGTCCAGCGACACCTGATATTTGAACAGGAACCGCCCGGCGGTGTGGGCGACGAGGTCGGAGGCGACTTTGATGACGCCCTCCGAGGCCGTCGCGCGCACACGCTTCAGTTCCACATAGTTGGTCGTCCTCAGCCACACCGGCCCCAGGATGCCCCATGGAAAGCGGCCCAGCACGCCCAGGTAGATTGACACCTCGAGGCGGTTCTTCTCCGGCAGCACGTCCCGGGTGACGTCCACCGTCAGCTCGCCCCGATCAAATTCGGTCAGCGTGCGTCCGTTCAGCCGCACAGCGCCTTTGCCCGAGAGCATTTCGAAGCGCAACGAAATCCGCTCGTCCTCGTCCGGACAGTCGAAATCCAGCGCATACGTCCACGCCTGCGCCTCCACCCACCGTTCGTACACCGGATCAAGTCCCGCGCTCTCTTGCCGCAAGATGCCCTGCTCCCGGAGCGCCGAACGCACGTCCGTCAGCGAGGGCATGAGAAAGGGCGGCCATACGCCGCAGGTGAGGGTCCAGCCGCTGTCCAAACGCTTCGTCGCCATTTTACAGTATGCCCATCTCTTTCAGGATTGGCTGCGCAAGGAGCACCGCGCAGATCGTCTTCGCATCCTCGATTTCGCCCGCGTAGATGCGCTGGATCAGCGCCTTTGCGTCGACGAACGATACGTTCAGGAATTCGTCCTCGTCCGGCTCACTCTCGCCCTGCGTGAGCCCGGTGGCCAGGTACAGGCCGATCACCTCGTCGGAAAATCCAGCGGTGGTATCGATGTCCGCCAGGTGGCGGAAGTGCCTGGCGGTGAGGCCGGTCTCCTCGCGGAGTTCCCTCTTTGCGGCCTCCAGCCTGTCCGCGCCGAAGGAATCCAGCTTGCCCGCCGGGATTTCGTACAGCACGCGCCCGAGGGCATGCCGCCACTGGCGCACCATCGCGATGCGGCCTAAATCATCCACCGCCACCACCGCCGCCGCACCCACGTGGCGTACCACCTCGCGCGTCGACGTCCGCCCATTGGGCAATTCCACCGTGGCGCGCTCCAGGTGCACCACGTGCCCGTCGAAGATTTTTTCCACCGCCAGAACCTTTTCGGAAAGTTGTTCGTCGCCCGTCATGCATTCAATCCCCCAATGGTTCCATTATACACCACCCGCCGGAGAATCTCAATCCGCGTTGATGAATTGACAAGGCCGGCGCGTGAATTAACGGAAAAATCCACGCAAGGCTAGCGCCCAACCCCACAGCGCATCCTGCCGGCAAGCCCGGCGTGCCTTCAATTCGTTCCTGGTGACCCGCGCGCCGGGAACGCGTTTTCGCAACCAGTGCGCACACTGGTTGCGAAAACAATTCCTTAGATCAGCGAGCCGCCCGGAAATTCCAGAAAATTTCAGGATCGCGCAGGCTTCTTCCTTCGTGATGAAAAACCATCGTGGTTTTCATCGCCCGCAATTGGGGCTGGATATTGCGCGGAAAATGGTGTATAATGCCGATACGATACTTTCGTTTCAGGGAGGGGATGGCTATGATTCAGGTAGTCCTGGGCAAGCGTGGAAGCGGCAAAAGCAAGCGACTGATTGATTTGGCGAACGAAGCGCTCAAGACCGAGCACGGCCTTGTCGTGTTTGTCGACGACGATAAGAACAATATGTACGATCTGCGCCACGAAGTCAGGCTGGTGGACGCCAGCGAGTTCGCGCTGGGCGAATACCGCTCGGCTTCCTGGTTTTACGGGCTTCTGGGCGG
>JAEVZE010000444.1 GCA_023392395.1 Bacillota bacterium | reverse complement strand
GAGACGCCGATGGTCTTGCCCTTGAGCGCGTCCAGCGTGTCAAGGCCGGCATCCTTCAGGCAGATGATGGCGTTCATCGGGAAGAAATAGGAATCGGTAAAATCCAGGCTCTCTTTGCGCTCGGCGGTCGGCGAGATGCCGGAGATGACGATGTCCGCGCGGCCGCTCTGCAGCGTGGGCACAAGCGCGGAGAACTGCATGTCCTGAATTTCCATCTTGACGCCCAGCTTCTCGGCAATGTAATTCGCCAGGTCGATGTCGACGCCGACGAAGCCCGCGTTGGTGTCGTCGATCGACTCAAACGGCGGGAAGGTCGCGTTGATGGCCAGAACCCAGGTCTTTTGTTCGGCCAGCGCGGAGCCCGCGCACATCACGAGCGCCAGAGCAAGAATGAACGAGAGAACCTTTTTCATGTCCAAAATCCCCCTTGCATGATTTGAAACCCTATGCTTGACCGGCTATGTTCAGGTCCCCCGCGGACCAAAGCCTTCTGCCTTCCGGCGGCGTCGGATACGCAGACTTGCTCGTTACAAGGTTCATCCGAACCAGCGCAGACGCCATCGCGACCGAAGCCATCGCCGCGTCGATCACAGGGACGCCCAGCGCCGAGGACACCTCCCCCGCCATGCCCAGCCAGGATAGGCACCCCAGGACCACCGCCTGAACGCCATCCCTTTGGATCATTCGCCCGCCCGCGGCGATCAGGCCGGACAGATCATCCGGTTCGCCGGGCTGGACGGCCTCAAAGGAGCATACCCTTTCGGGATCGACCCCCGCCCAATGCGCAAACATCCGCTTTTCCGGAATGCGGGCCGCGCCCGACACGATCACGCCAAACTGGCGCGAGACGGCGGTCGCGGCCAGATACGCCGCCTGCCCTCCGCCGATCACCGGGATGCGCACGGCTTCCCGGCACGCATCCACCGCGGGATCGCTGAAGCAATACACGACGACGCCGTCGTAACCGCCCCGTTCGGCTTTCATGGCCATGCGCACAATCTCCGGCGCGGCCAGGGCCGCGTCCAGCAGCGAATCGATGGTCACGCGCGTGTCCTGAAGGCATTCCATGCTCAAGGACACATCCGGCCCCGCCGCGGGCTCAAGCGCTGTCAGGCGCTGATCCATCTGTGCCCGCGTCATGCCAAAATCGGGGTTGATGATCATCAGTTTCATCGGCACTCAAACCTGTCGGGCCACATATTTATTCATCATATGCCCCTAATTATACAAATCCCGCATCGCACCGTCAAGGCGCGATCCGGGGTTCATCGAAATATAATACCCTCGCTATTCGGGGTTGACCGCCGCCCGGTTCTGCTGGCGGTATTTGGTCGGCGACATGCCGAACTCTCGCCGGAACCGCTCGTTGAAGTACGACGCGCTTTCAAACCCGCACTCGAGCTGTATTGCCAGCACGCCCATGCCGGTGTTTCTCAAGTACCTTGCGGCCTCCGACAACCGAAGCGCGTTCACGTACCGGGAGGGCGTCGTGTTGTAAAAGCGCTTCATCGTGCGGGTCAGATACTCCTGGCTTTTTCCGCTGAGCGCAACCAGGCGCGCGATGCCCGCCTGCGCGTTTTGCCCTTCGCGCATTGCTTCCATTGCCCGCCGAAGCCAGAGCGGACCTTCCGGCCCAGGCTGCCCCAAGCCGCTCAGATAACACAGAGCGTCCAGGATAATGCCCACCAGCAGCGCCCCCGCGGGCAGAGAAGAAGACGTCGCAGCGGCGTCCGACAGGTGCTGGATGCGCGCCTGGAGCGAGAGCCGCAGCGCCGGCGGCAGCGTCACCATGGGAATAAAGCCGGGATCCCCGGCATGGGCCGCGAAGATCCGGGCCGCCTCATGGTACGCATCCGGATGAAACGCCAGGTTCGTGAAAGCCGCGTCCCTGGCCGCCAGCCGCCGAAAGCAGTGCTCGTCTTCGGGGCGCACCAGGCAGAGCGCGCCCTCCGAGAGGGGCTGTTCCTGCGCGCCCGGCATGTGCAGCACCTGCCCCGACGTCACAACAAACAATTCGCAAAAGTCATGAGCGTGCCGGAATGTGGGCGCGTCCGAGGTCAGGCGCGTTTCCGCGATGTGGTACCCGTGGGCGTTGAACAGTTCGCATCCTTTGAGCAGCCGCACGACAATTCCCCCTCGATATGTCAATATACCATCGATCTGGTCATGAATCAAGTAGAAACCCGTCAATATACCGAATACAATGGAGCCGGATCAACGCAGGGGGTGAAGCGGATGAACTGGACCGAACGCACGACGCGCGCGCTGCCAAGCGCGCTTTCCGCCAAAGAGCAATTGGAATTTATGAAGGAATTCACCCGTGCCCACGAGGCCCACAGGGACGACCCCTGCGCCCGCGAGGCCGAGTGCCTACGCCTGCAATTTGAAGCGCAGCTTTTGCCGCCGCGAGAGGGCGACCTTCTGGTGGGACGGCGCGCGGAATTTGCGATCGGCTTCGCGCCCGAGCGATTGGTGAGCGGCGTAGGATACTACTGCGACGAGGCGAGACTGGACGTGCTGCGGAAGGACGCTTCGTTTGAAGCCGCCCAGCGGGAGCAGATTGACGAGCTGCTCACATACTGGCGCGGCCAGACCACGGTGGAAAAAATCAAGGCGCGCTACACCCCGGCGATGCGTGAGATGCTCACCCACGGTCCGCTGGACAAGGAGCCGGGCGTCGGGTTTCCGCTGTACCGCATGGCGGGCTCGCAGGCAGATCCGGAGGCGCTGCTCCGGCTCGGAATCGGCGGCATGATCGAGCGCATGGAACAGAAGGCGAACGAAAACCCCGCG
>JAEVZE010000407.1 GCA_023392395.1 Bacillota bacterium | reverse complement strand
CGGTATGATAATATGCGGATTGTTGGATGGACCGATTTTCTAACCGTCAACAGACAACAGGAGGAAATGCTATGTTCAAGAAACTCGCTTCCCTGGTTCTGGCGCTGGCCATGGTCGCATCCTGCTGGGCCGCCTTCGCTGAAAGTCAGCCCTTTACCGAGGCAACCGGCAGCGTTCGAATCCTCTCCGGCGTCACCGGCGGCAAGGACGATGCCGAGATGCAGCTGTGGCAGAAGACCTTGAGCGAAGCCACCGGCCTGGACGTCACCATCGAAAAGCCCGCCAGCGATTACGACTCGATCCTGATGCAGAAGCTGGGCGCGGGCGAAGTGTACGACCTGGTGTATCTGAACGCCAGCCAGTACCTGAGCCTGGTGCAGCAGGGCGCGCTCACCGACATCACCGAGTACGTGAAGAAATCCCCGATCCTGGCCAACAACGTGCCCGAGAGCGAATGGGCCGACATCACCGTGGATGGCAAGGTGTACGCGGGCTTCAACAAGCGTGAGCTGCACGTCGTCGTCGCGCTGAACAAGACGCTGTTGGCCGCGGCGGGCATCGACTACAAGGCCATCGATCCCACGCTGGACGGCTACTACAACACCTTCAAGACGCTGAAGGAGTTCTACAAGGACAAGCAAGGGTTTTATCCCTTCAACACCATCCTGAGCCAGAACTGGGACCTGCAGCCCTGGATGTCCTCCGTGGGCCTCAAGGGCGGCGTGGTCACCGATACCGACGGGAAGACCTACGTGCCCTATGCCACCGACGCCGCCGCGCCCGTGTGGGAGTGGTTCAAGAAGCTCTACACCGAGGGCCTTTTGGATCCCGCCTCATTCGCGGACGCCACCAAGGACATGCGCAATAAGATGAGCGCGGCCTCCCAGCTGACCGCCGTGTGCGTGGACTGGGCCGCCTGGGTGGGCCTGCACAACGCCAACGCCGCCGCGGGCAACATCGCCACCGACGCCTACGAAGTCGTGTCGCTGCCGGGCTGCAAGACGCCGGACGGCAGCTACGCCCTGCGCAAGGGCAGCGCCAGCCTGTTCGCGGTGCCCGCCAACGCATCCAACGTGCCGGGCGCCATCAAGGTGCTGGAGTACTTCGCCACCCAGGCGGGCGGCGAGCTGCTGAGCGTGGGCATCAAGGACAACGACTACTCCGTGAACGCCGACGGAACCTACACCCTGACCGAAACCGGCGTCGCCCACGGCAAGGATCACGGCGCGCCCGTGCCCATCGACAAGTCCTTCACCTTCCCCGCGGGCCTGAACCTGGGCGTGGAAGAGGCGCTGACTTACCTGCCCTACGCCTCCATCGAAACCATCATCCCCAATGAGGGCGACTACAAGTCCATCGTGGGCAAGTGGGCCATCTCCATGTGCAAGGGCGACGTCTCGATCACCGACGGCCTTGCCGGCATGCGCCAGGAACTGGTCTCCATGGGCGTCTGCGAAAAGTAATCCGTAAAGCCGGGAGTGGGGAGCGGATGAAAGTCCGCTCCCCTCTTGCGGCCGCGAACCGGACGAATCGCGCGAAAGTGTTCCCCCTTTTTCGCGTCTCGTCTCCGGTGCGGTTTGAGGAGGTGCGTCATGGTCAATTCCCCGGGCATTCTCGCCCAAGGCCGCATGAAGCGGCTCAAGGGCAGGCTGAGCCGCTACCGCTACATCTATCTGATGCTGCTGCCGGTGGTTTTGTATTTCATCGTGTTCTCCTACTATCCGATGGCGCTGGGCCTGGTCAACAGCTTCTGGCAGATCAAGCTCCTGGGCAGCTCCAGCTACGTAGGTCTTGCCAATTATCAGGCGGTGTTTGCCAGCCCCGTCTACACCCAGGCTTTCAAAAATACCCTGGCCGTGGGGGCGGGCACTTTTTGTCTTCAGTTCGTCTGGGGGCTGCTCCTGGCACTAGGGCTGAACGAGGTTCGGACGAAGCTGGTCAAGTCGTCCTTTCAGACGGTCACCTACATTCCGTATCTGCTTTCCTGGTCGGTGGTCGGTTCCATGTGGATCACCATTCTGTCCCCCGGCGGCATGCTCAACGGCATCCTCGCCGCCATCGGGGGTGAAGACTTTCATAAAATTGTGTTTATGTCCGAGCTGAAATACGCCCGGTTCATCATGATCTTCACCGGCGCGTGGAAGGGCGCGGGCTACTACGCGGCGTTGTTTTTGGCCGCCGTCATCTCCATCGATCCCGCCATCTACGAGGCCGCGTCGATCGACGGCGCTTCCCGCCTGCAGCAGATCCGGCGCATCACCATCCCCTCCATCCAGTCCACCATGAAGGTGGTGGTTGTGCTGGGCGTGATGGCCATGCTGCGAAACTTTGATCAGATTTTCGTCATGGCCAATTCCGCGATCCTGGACAAGGTCAGAAACCTCCTGTATCTGATCTACAACGACGGTATTGTACAGTTCAAAATCGGCCTGGCCTCCGCCGCGGCTTGCGTGGTGCTGGCGGCCACCATACTCATCACCTTCGTCGTTCGCAAATTGATCCGCTATGACGAAATTGGTTAGGAGGGCAAAAATGGCGCGCGCACGCGGTCAGGCAGCCTATCGCAATCAACTGAACCCCGGCCAGAAGGCCGTACTCTGGTCGTTTATGGGCGTTGTCGCGCTCATCATGGTGCTGCCCATGTGGAACGTGCTGGTGGTGTCCACCTCCACCACGCTCTCTTCCTCCCGTAGTGGCTTTCTGCTGTGGTGGGATCACTTCAGCATCGAGGGCTTCCGGTACGTATTTCAAATCTCCAAGCTGGGCAGGCCGTTCCTCAATTCCCTCCTGGTGACCACCGTGGGCACGGCCATCCAAGTGCTGCTCTCCAGCATCGCGGGCTACGTGCTCATCCAGCGGGACCTGCCTTTCAAGGGCCTCATCACCTCCTTTGTGATGATCACCATGATGATTCCGGGCGATCTGACGATGATCTCCATCTATCAGCTCAACCGCGGGCTGCATCTTTTAAACAGCTACACCGGGCTGATCGTCAACGGCCTGATCTCCGGCTTCAGCATCCTTCTGATGCGCAACTTCTTCGAGGGGATTCCCTTCGCGCTGTCGGAGTCCGCGCGCATTGACGGCGCGTCGGAACTGCGCACTTTCGCCGGAATCTACATGCCCATCTCGCTGCCGGGGCTGGCCACGGTGTTCTTCATGGAGTACGTCGCCAAGTGGAACACCATCACCATCCCGGCCACGCTGCTCACCCGGGAGGAGCTCTACACGCTGCCGCTGAAACTCAAGATGATGATCCTGAGTACCGACTCCACCTCTGGCACGGCGCAGATCCCGAACAACGCCATCATGGCCGCCATCATCACCACCGCCGCGCCACTGCTCATGATCTACGTATTCGCTCAGAGGTTCCTGCTTTCCGGCCTGAACCTGGGCGCCACAAAGGAGTAATGCCCATGCCTCGCGTCGCTTTTGAGCGCTTTATATCCAAGGGCGAGGAGCGCACCTATTTCACCATCCCCTTTCAGGCGCCGGAGGACGTGGAATCAATGACCGTTTCTTATGCCTACCCCCGGCACGTCCGGCGGCAGGAGGCGGGCTTTCTGATTTCCGAGGAGCGCGCCATCGTGGATCTGGGCCTCAACGCGCCGGGCGGCGCGTTCGTCGGGGCGTCCGGTTCCGACCGGACGTCGATCACCATCTCCCCCTTCGGCAGCTCCCACGGCTATGCGAGCGTGAACGTCGTGCCGGGCGACTGGGAGATCATCGTGGGCGCGTACAAGGTGCCGGAGGAGGGCGTGACGGTCGCCTACGAGATCGAGTTCACCGAAAAGCGCATGCGCCTGTTCCGGGGCGACCTGCACACCCACACCACCGGGTCGGACGGTGTGCTGACGCCCGAGGAACTGGCGGAGCTTTGCGCCCGGCAGAAGCTGGACTTTGTGTTCGTCACCAACCACAACACCTGGTTTGAAAACGAGCACCTGCCCAGGCGGGGCGACCTCACTGTCATCCCCGGCGCGGAATGGACCCACTACAAAGGCCACGCCAACTTCTTGGGCCTAAAGCGGCCCTATAAAAATCCGTTCTGCGTCAACACGGAGGAAGAAACGCGCTCAATCCTCCGGGAAGCCCGGGACAACGGCGCGCTGATCTCCTTCAACCATCCCTTCGACGGCCCGTGCGGCTGGCGGTGGGGGATGGACGTGTTCCCAATGGACGCGGTGGAGGTCTGGAACGGCGCGCTCATGACCGGCCCCAACGAGGAATGCCTCGCTTGGTGGCACGATCAGCTCTGCCAAGGGCGGCGTCTGCCCATCGTGGGTGGCAGTGACTTCCATCGGGCGGGGCCACTCGCGCTGCCCGGCCTGCCCTGCACCAAGGTTTACGCGCTGTCCCGCGCGCCGGAGGACATTTTGTCCGCGCTCAGGGCCGGGCG
>JAEVZE010000348.1 GCA_023392395.1 Bacillota bacterium | reverse complement strand
CCCGCGCGCTAAACGGGGGTAATTTTCAATCGGGCCGAAGGCCCCTGGGGCGTGGCGCCGCTATTCAGTCCTTTACATCGAGGGGACGGTGGCGATGGCGTCGGTCAGGTCCTTGATGAGCACGTTGACGTCCGAGTGATCCTGCGCGAACAGGTCGAACACCGGGCCCAGCACGTTCTGGCCCGTGCCATCCGGCATGGAGCCGAAGCGCCAGTTGTAGTTGCCGCCCTTGGCGCTGGCTTCCACCAGCGCGGCGGAGAACTGGCCGGTGGGCTTGAGCGTGACGGACTTGAACGCAGGCACCATGCCCGCCTGGTTGACCATGTAGTCAGCGCCTTCCGGCGAGGTGGCCATGTAGTCCAGGAAGTCCTTGGCGGCCTTCTGCTCAGCCTCGGTGGCGCCGCTGTACAGGCAGTACCAGCTGGGCGCGGCCATGAACAGGCCCGTCATCTCCTGCTTGTCGGTGAAGCAGTGGGAGATGTAGCCCATCTTGAAGGTGACGCCGAGCTGTTTCATGTTGGGATCCACCCAGTTGCCCTGGTGCAGGAACGCGGTCTTGCCCTGCGCGAAGGAGGACACCTGCGCGTCGTAGTTGCCGTTGGTCAGGATTTCCTGATCGGCGTAGTCAAACAGCAGCTTGACGTAGTTGGCATAGTCAGTCAGGCGCTCGGTGTCAACTTCGCCCTTGAGGAGCTTGTCCAGAACGCTGGTGTCGTCATAAGCCAGACCGCCCGCCAGGTAGGCGTTGAAGTCATGGTTGCCGGTGACCCACCACATGCCGCCCGCGATGGAGGTGGCCATGGAGACCACGGCGTCCAGGCCCAGATCGGCCTTCATGGAATCGATCTTTTCAAACGCGGCCTTGACCGCCGAGTAGGTGGGCAGCGTGGCGGGATCGATGCCAGCCTTGGCCAGGATGTCGGCGTTGTAGCCCAGGCCAAAGCCTTCGATGGCCACCGGGAAGCCCACGGCCTTGCCGTCGTCGCCAATGTAGGCGAAGTCGGTGTCCTTGACCCACGCGCAATCGGACATATCGGCCATGTTGTCTTTCCAGACGTTGTAGCCGCCCTTGCCCTCGATGTTGTACAGGGTGGGCATCTGGCCGGCCTGCAGCTTGGCCTTCAGCGCTGCGCCGTAGTCCGCGCCGCCGCCCAGCGTCTCAATCTTGACGGTGACGCCCGGGTGCGAGTCGGTGTACGCCTTGGCGAACGCCTGCAGCGCGGAATCGATCTCAACTTTGAGCTGGAACATGGTGACGGTGACCGGCTGCTCGGCGTTCGCGGCCGGGAACATCGCCAGCGCGAGGAGCAGCGTGAGTGCCAATGCGAGGATTTTCTTCATAGGGTAGCCTCCTTGCAATCGTTAAGTACCGTGCACACCAAATATACTCGGAAAAGCCCGGCTTGTCAAGTTTGTTGTTTACAATACAGGATTTCTGTTGGCTGAAAACGTTGCCGAAATGGGCAAAATCATCATAGTTTTTCCGCCCAAAACCACCTACTCCCAAAGAATTAACAGAAAACGCCCCGCTCTTTTTCGAGCGGGGCGCGGGGCGAGCGCGTTTGTCCGGGTTGTACATTGGGGCCGGGAGAGTGTGTTACGAGGCAGCCGCGGGCGCGGCGCGACCGCTTAAGCGGCCGGCGTGGCAGCCGGCTGCGCGGTTGGCGCGGCGGTTGACGCGGTGTCTGACTGCGCGGTTTGCGCGTCATTCGGCGCGGCCATCCCTTCGGGCGCGGCGGATGCCTGTGCGGCAGCCTCCAGGAGGCTCTGGGTGAACAGCGAATCGGGCGCGGGGCCGGTCATCTGGGAAAAGACATTATTGAGGACTGCGATCGCGGTGTCCGGGTTGACGCAGGCGGCGAAGATCACTGCGTACTTGTCCCGGGTGTCAAAGCCGATGTCGTCGGCCAGCATCCCGCCCAGGCCCGAGGCGTCGATGGCATAGACGTGGCTAACGCCGGTAGGGTTTCCGTCCTCGTCCGGCTCGGGCTGCGTCACGGCGAGGTCCTTGGGCAGCACGCCGCTTTCAACGTACTGGTCCAGCGGCAGCGCGCCGCCCCGCTTCACCATGTCCTCCATCAGCGTGCGGCTCAGGAAGAAGATGGAACTGGAACGGTCGGCCAGGATGACGGCATACTTCTGTGCGCCGTAGATGTCGGTGGAGCCGTCGCCGGAGTAGGCGATGTTGTAGAAGTTGACCTCCTCCAGCCTCGGATCCTGCGGACTTACGGCCGCCACCACTTTTTTCGAAACGGCGTCCAGCCCTTCGTCCTGCATGGTTGAATTGCCCACCAGTTGGATATCCACCCGGTGGTACTGGTCGGGGCGGTACTCGGTCATGGTGTAGACCAGCTCCACCGCGAACCAGGCGACGACCGCGATCAACAGGTAAATCCATTTGCCGTAGTGCAGGTGATTCTTCAGTTTCTCTCTGGTCATGCGCGTATCGGGCATCGGATGGGCCTCCTTGGAAATATGGTGTGAGAAAGGCGGCGGTGTTCACACCGTCGCCTTGATTGGCTTAGTCCCTGGGCTTCATGGTGGGGAAGAGCAGCACGTCCCGGATGGATGCGGAGTCTGTCAGCAGCATCACGAGCCTGTCCAGGCCGAAGCCCAGGCCGCCGGTTGGGGGCAGGCCGTACTCCAGCGCCAGCACGAAGTCCTCGTCAACGGTGGCGTTTGCGCCCTGGGCGCGCTTTGCCGCCACCTGGCGCTCAAAGCGCTGCCGCTGGTCGAAGGGGTCGTTGAGCTCCGAGAAAGCGTTGCCGAACTCACTGCCCACGATGAAGAACTCAAACCGCTCGGTCAGCATCGGGTTGTCCTTTTTGCGCTTGGCCAGCGGGGACACCTCGATGGGGTAGTCGTAGATGAAGGTGGGCTGGATCAGGTGTTCCTCCACGGTGGCCTCGAACAAAAGGTTCAGGCAGTCGCCGCGGGAGAAGCCCTTTTCGACCGTATAACCGGCCTCGGCCAGCTTGGACCGCGCGTCTTCGTCGCTCGTCCAGCCGTCATAGTCCAGCCCGGAGTACTCCTTGACCGCCTCGGCCATGGTCATGCGCGCCCAGCGGCCGCCCAGTTCCACCGGCTGCTCCTGATAGGTCAGCGAGGTGGTGCCGACAGCTTGCATGGCGACGTACTGGAACAGCGCCTCGATCAGATCCATCATGCCCTGGTAGTCGGTGTAGGCCTGATACAATTCGACGGAGGTGAATTCCGGATTGTGGCGGGTGTCCATACCTTCGTTGCGGAAGATTCGGCCCACCTCGTACACCCGGTCCATGCCGCCTACGATCAGGCGCTTTAAGTGCAGCTCGGTCTCGATGCGCAGGAACATGTCGATGTCCAGCGCGTTGTGGTGGGTGACGAAGGGCCGGGCCGCCGCGCCGATTTCCAGCGTACCCAGTACCGGCGTGTCCACTTCCAGGTAGCCGCGCGCGTCCAAAAAGTCCCGGATGGCGCGAATGATCTTCGAGCGCTTGACGAAGGTGTCCTTGACCTCGGGGCTCACGATCAGGTCCACATACCGCTGGCGGTAGCGAAGGTCGGTGTCCTTGAGGCCGTGGAACTTCTCCGGCAGCGGATGCAGACACTTGGTCAGAAGCATCACTTCCGTGGCGTGGATGGACACTTCGCCCGCCTGGGTGCGGAACACGCGGCCCTTCACGCCCAGCACGTCGCCCAGGTCAAAATCCTTGAAATCGGCATAGGGGCCTTCGCCCACTTCATCCCGGCGCACGTAGATCTGGATCTTGCCATCGGCGTCCTGCAGGTGTGCAAAGCTCGCCTTGCCCATCACGCGGCGGGAGATCATGCGCCCTGCGACGGCGACGTTTGCCCCCTCGAGCGCATCATAATTGGAAAGGATCTCGGAAGAGCGGTGGGTCTGGTCGAAACGGGTGATTTCGTAGGGGCTCCGCCCGGCCGCCTCCAGCGCCTTCACCTTATTGATTCGGATCTGGTTTTGTTCGGATGCGTTCTCCGGGGCGCCGGGGCGCACTTCGGACATGGATAAAAACTCCTCTCGGATGTCAGGCATTCTTTAGGATTTCCAGAACTTTCAGCTTGAGTACGCCGCCGGGCGTGTTGGCGTTCACCACTTCGCCGGGCTTGGCGCCCATCAGCGCGCTGCCGATGGGGGATTCGGTGGAGACAAACAAAGCCTCCGGCTTGGCCTCGGTGGCGCCGACAACGGTGTAGACGTCCTCCTCGTTGTACTCGAGGTCGAGCACTTTCACTTTGGAGCCCACGCCCACCGCGTTCTTCGGGCGGTCGGCGTCGTCGATGACAATCGCCTTGCGCAGCATCTCCTCGATCACGCGCACGCGGCCCTCGACGCGCGCCTGCGCGTTCTTGGCCTCATCGTACTCGGCATTTTCACTCAAGTCGCCAAAGGAGAGCGCAGTCTTGATGTCCTCCGCCACTTTGACACGCTGCACCACCTTCAGGTCGTTAAGCTCTTCTTCCAGCTTCCGCTTGCCGTCCGGGGTAAGCACGACGCTCTGGTTGGACAGGTCGTTGGTTTCCAAAGTTTTTCCCTCCCGCATACTCCGGCGACGGAGAATAAAGAAATAGCCGGAAACAACGAACACCGCGCGTACGGTGCGCAG
>JAEVZE010000059.1 GCA_023392395.1 Bacillota bacterium | reverse complement strand
GGGTATGCTGCGCGAAATTGAACCTTCAAGGAGGCAGACAATGGAGCCGAAAAATGCCTGGCTGACCTATTCCCAGGCCGATCTCGAAAAGGTGGAAGCGCTGAGCGCGCGCTACCGCGCGTTTCTGGATGCGGGCAAGACCGAGCGCGAATGCGCTCTCAACATGTACGAAGAGGCTCTCAAGAACGGCTATCGGCCGCTGGAGGACGCGGTGCGTGAAGGCAAGCCGCTTCGCCCCGGCGACAAACTGATGACCCTGTGCATGGGTAAGGCGCTGGCGCTGTTCCACATTGGCGAAGCCCCGCTGGAGCAGGGCATGAATCTGGTGGGCGCGCACATTGACTCTCCCCGGATCGATGTCAAGCAGAACCCGCTGTTCGAGGACGAAGGCCTGTGCTGCCTTGACACCCACTACTACGGCGGCATCAAAAAATACCAGTGGCTGTCAATGCCGCTGGCGCTGCACGGCGTGGTCATGAAGACCGACGGCTCCAAGGTGAGTATTTCGATCGGCGAGGCGGACAGCGATCCCGTGCTGGGGATTTCCGACCTCCTGGCCCACCTCTCCAAGGATCAGCTGGAGAAGAAGGCGGGCACGCTGATCGAAGGCGAGTCCATGGACGTGATCGTGGGCTCCATCCCCCTCCCCGGCGACGAAAAGCAGCCGGTCAAGGCGCAGATCTTGAAGCTGCTGAGCGAAAAGTACGGCATCGAGGAGAAGGACTTTTTGTCCGCCGAGCTGGAGCTGGTTCCGGCGGGCCGGGCGCGGGATTTTGGCCTGGACGGCAGCATGATCATGGCCTACGGCCACGACGACCGCTGCTGCGCGTTCGCGGGGTTCGAGGCGCTGATGGGCGTGACGGGCATCCCCCGCCGCACGCTGTGCGCCATCATGACCGATAAAGAGGAGATCGGCAGCGTGGGCGCCACCGGCATGCGGGCGCGCTTTTTTGAAAACGCGGTGGCGGAGCTGGTTCAGCTTCAGGGCGGAAACGAGCTTTCGGTGCGCCGCGCGATGTCCGGCAGCCGCATGCTGTCCTGCGACGTGAGCGCCGCCTTCGACCCGAAATTCCCGGAGGCGTTTGAAAAGAAGAACGCCGCCTTCCTGGGCCGCGGCGTGAGCCTCAACAAGTACACCGGCACCCGCGGCAAGTATGACACGAACGATGCCAACGCCGAGTTCATCGCGCAGGTTTTGGGCATCTTCGAGCAGGCGGACGTGTGCTTCCAGACCGCCGAACTGGGCAAGGTGGATCAGGGCGGCGGCGGTACGATCGCCTACATGTGCGCGCTATACGGCATGGAAGTGATGGACGCGGGGCTGCCGGTATTGTCGATGCACGCGCCCTGGGAGATCGTCAGCAAGGCCGACCTGTACGAATCCCTGCGGGCGCTCAAGGCTTTCCTGGAACGGGCCTGAGTTTTTCGTCTACAAACGAACCCCCGTCCGCACACCGTGCGAACGGGGGTTCAATCGTCTAGGACCGCTTCCAGAACAATCCCGGCGTGTCCCGGTCAAGCGACGCGCTTTTGACAAGGATGACGAGCTCCTCCGCCGCCGACAGGCTCGCGATGGCGCAGGCGATCGCGGCAGGCACGGCCAACCCCCACAGCGGAACCAGCAGCGGCATAACGTACAGCGCCGCGCCCGCCGCCTTGTTGGCATAGGTGTGCAGAAAAGCGAACGTATGAAACTTGATCCATCCGGTTCCAAGCGACATCAGGCGCACCAGCGCGATCCCGCCCGCCCAGACCAGCATCCATTTTTCCCAGGGCAGCGCGGGAATCAGCGCAAAGAGCGCCGCGGCGACAAACACAAAGTCCGCAATGCTGTCCAGCGTCGCGCCCAAGGCGCTGGCGCAGCCGTATTTTCGGGCGATCACTCCGTCCAGAATGTCGGACAGGCCGCAGAAGGCGTAAAGCACGAAAAACGCGGCGGAAAGAGGCCCAGTCAGCGGTAGGAGCGCCGCGAAGACAATTCGAAGAGCCGTCAGAATGTTGGGTACGTGCCGGATACGCTCACCTTCTTACCGGGCCGCGCCCGCTTTGTCTTTCGTATCCCGGAAGCGGCGCGCATTCGTGACGCGCCGGAACCGCGTATTCAGCTTACAACGTGCTTTCGCGGAGCGCGCCGGAACCACGCTTTTCCGCTTACTTCGTGCCTTCGAGGGGTGCGCCGGGGAGCCGCACGATAAAGCGGCTGCCTCGTTCTTCCTGGCTTATGGCCTCCACCGTGCCGCCGTGCGCGCGCACGATCGACTGGACGATCGCAAGACCGATGCCCGCGCCGCCGGTCTTGCGGTTTCGAGAGGCGTCGACGCGGTAGAACCGCTCAAAGATCAGCGGCAGCGCGTCCTTCGGGATGCCGATGCCATTGTCCTCCACCTCCGCCACTGCCCGATCGCCTTCGCGGCGGACTGAAACCCGGATGCGGCCGCCCTCGGGGGTATACTTGACGGCGTTCCCTATCAGGTTGGTCAGCACCTGGTGCAGCCGCGCGCCGTCGCCCAGGGCCTCGGCCTCGCCCTCCACGGAGTATGTGAGGTTCTTCCGGGCCAGCTCCAGTTCAAACTTTCGCCCGGCGCTAACGGCCAGCTCGCGCAGGTCGACCGGTCCCATCTCCAGCTTCATGTCGCCGCTCTCGGCGTCCGCCAGCGCCTCCAGATCGGAAACCAGGCCGGTAAGCCTTGTAATCTCCTCCTGACACCCGGCAAGGCGCTCGGGCGTGGGTTCCCACACGCCGTCAATCATCGCCTCCAGGTGCGCGCCAACCGCCGCCAGCGGTGTCCTCAACTCATGGGCCACGTCACCGGTCAGCCGCCTGCGCAGCGCCTCCTGCGCGCCCAGCGCGGTCGCCAGCGCGTTGACCGACCGCACCAGTTCCGTGAGTTCGCGGCTGCCCGTCTTGCCCTCGTAGCGGACCTGATAGTCGCCGCTTGCGATCTGTCCGGCGATGGCGGCGGTCTTGACAACGGGCCGGGCGATGCGCACCGCCAGGAGCGCGCCTACGCCCACCGCGAACAGAAGGGCGATGCCCGCCGTAACGGCCAGCGCAATGTTGAGCGTATTCAGAAATTCAAAATCGTTGTCCGTGAAGAAAAAAGGCCCGTAGTAGCTGATGATCACCGTGCCAACGTCCTGACCGTTGTAGGTAAGCGGCAAGCGCTGGGACATCCTCTTGCCATCCGCGGCGCTGCGCCAGTGGCTCATGCGCTCCGAGATCTCGTTCATGATGCTGCCGCAGAGCGCCATGTCATGGTGCTCCGCGTCCCAGACGGTCTGCCCCGCCGCGTCGTACACCTTGACGATGTAGCCATTGTACAGCGCGTACATGCCCGCCGCGTGCACCAGCGACTCGTTCCAGCCCGCCACCGGACTAAATTGAGCGTCCAGACCGCCCACGATGTCCTGAATGCGCTGGGCCTGCTGGTTGGTCATATAGCGCTCGAACTGCCGCCCGATGAGGTTGTTGGCCAGGATTGCCGCCAGCCCCACAGTCGCCAGCACGATGAGCGCGATCGATAGCGAAAGCTGCGCGCGAAGGCTGAGTTTTTTCTCATGTGCCACCAAATTTATAGCCCGTTCCGTGAATGGTCTGTATGTAGGGG
>JAEVZE010000493.1 GCA_023392395.1 Bacillota bacterium | reverse complement strand
GTTATAATTTGAGCATTGAAGAGGCGGAGGTGGACAGCATGTTGCCGGAGAAGATGTTTGCGGTGGTGGCTCATTCCAGGGGCGATTACCAGTATGAAGAGGTGGACGTGCCCCGCACCGAAGGCGGGGGCCTCATTCTGGAAGTCGAGGCCTGCGGCGTGTGCGCGGGCGACATCAAGTGCTACGAGGGCGGCGCGCGCTTCTGGGGCGGGGAAGGCAACCCCGCCTACGCGGAGCCTCCGTTCATCCCCGGACACGAACTGCTAGGCCGCGTCGTAGAGATAGGGCCGGGCTACAAGGGCCCCTTCAAGCTCGGCGACCGCATCACCAGCGAACAGATCGTGCCCTGCGGGGTCTGCCGCTACTGCCGGGAGGGCAAGTACTGGCTGTGCGGCCCGCACAACGTGTACGGCTTTAAGAATCACTTAAACGGCGGCTTCGCGAAGTACGTGCGGCTGCCGGAGAATGCACTGAACCATCGCGTGCCGGACGATCTGCCGCTGGAGAAGGCCATCCTGATCGAGCCCTTCGCCTGCTCGATGCATGCGGTGGACCGCGCGAAGATCGAGCCGGACGATGTGGTGGTGATCGCGGGCGCGGGCACGCTGGGCCTGGGCATGATCGCGGCGGCGGCGAGGCTGAAGCCCCGCGCGCTGATCGCCATCGATCCGGTGGGCTGGCTGAGGGATCTTGCGCTCAAGCTGGGCGCGACCCACGTAATGGAGCCATGGGCGGCGGAGGGCGTCGCGCCCCTGATCGCGGAAATGACCGGCGGCACCGGCTGCGACGTGTACATCGAGGCCAGCGGCCATCCGTCCGCGGTGAGCCAGGGGCTGCAGCTGATCAAAAAAGGCGGCCGCTTCGTGGAGTTTAGCGTGTTTAACGCGCCCGCGACGGTGGACTGGTCCCTGATCGGCGACGCAAAGGAAATCGACATTCATGGCGTCAGCCTGAGCCCCTTCTGCTTCGAGCGGGCGATCGAGGGCATCGCGGACGGCAGTCTGGGCACGGAGGGAGTCGTCACCCACGTGCTGCCGCTGTCCGAATTCAAAAAGGCGTTTGAACTGAACAAGAAGCGCGAGGGCCTGAAGATCGCGCTGGTGCCATAGGCGCCGAATAGGGGAGGAAACAAGTTGGACACCAAGGACGAGATCATCTTCCAGCAGCTGGAGGTCATCCAGAAGCTGACCGCGAACAACTTAAAGCGGGTGGCGGACGACCTGTGGGGCGCGCCCAGCCTCTCGCCCGACCGCGTGAAGGGTGCGGGCAAGCCGGAGAGCCCGCAGCCGGAAAAGCCGGCCGAGCCGGAGAAGCCGGATGCCGAGTCCACAACCCCCGTGGCCGCGCCGCCCGCCCAGGCGGAGGCGGAAGCGCAGCCGCCGGAGGACATTGCCGTTCTGAAAGAGGAACTGAACGGCTACATCGGCCTCAAGAGCATCAAAACAGAGGTCGGAAACCTGATCAACATGGTGACAGTCTACAAGATGCGCAAGGCCCACGACCTGCCCACGCTGGACATGTCGCTGCACATGGTGTTCTCCGGCAACCCCGGCACCGGCAAGACCATGATCGCGCGGCTGATGGCGCGGGTGTACCACAGCCTGGGCATCCTGTCCAAGGGGCACCTGGTGGAGGTGGACCGCAGCGGCCTGGTGGCCGGTTACGTGGGGCAGACCGCCATCAAAACCGGCGACGCGGTCAAAAAGGCGCTGGGCGGCGTACTGTTCATCGACGAGGCCTACGCGCTGAACAGCGGCGGAGAGAACGACTTCGGCCAGGAGGCCATTGACACGCTGCTCAAGGCGATGGAAGACCACCGGGACGACCTGGTGGTGATCGTCGCGGGCTACGACGGCCTGATGGACATGTTCGTCCACTCAAACCCCGGCCTCGAGTCCCGCTTCAACCGCTACCTGCACTTTGACGACTACTCGCTGGACGAGATGATGCTGATCTTCGAGTCCCAGTGCAAGAAAAATCAGTACGCGCTGGAGGAGGCGGCCCAGGAAGCCGTGCGCGCGCTGATCGACGAATCCAACACCAACTCGATCGCTTTTGGCAACGCCCGAGGCGTGCGCAACGTGTTCGAGCGGGTGCTGGTGCAGCAGGCCAACCGCCTGTCGGTCCTGGAGAACCCCACCAAGGACGACCTGATGGCCGTCCTCAAGACCGACATCGACGCGCTGCGCGAACAGCCGGAGCCGGAAGAGGCAGAAGAGGCGAAAGAGGCGTCGGGGGCGCTGCCCCCGGAACCCCCGCAAGGGGGCTGAGCCCCCTTGACCCCGCACAAGAAATAATTAGGGCTGCCTCGAAGCGTTTTTCGCCTTGAGGCAGCCCCTTTTGATTCAGAAGTTCCATTCTATTTCCGGCGGATGGTTCGGACAGATATCGATGGATTGCCCGCTTGCGGAGAGCTTCAGCGCGCGGCGGTCGAAGCGGCGAATCCGGGCGCGGGTGACGCGGCCGTCCCGGAAATCGAAGTCCACCAGCGCGCCCGGCGCGCGCAGGCCCCGGACGCTTCCCTCCCGCCACGCGGACGGGCGCGCAGGCAGCAGAATGATTTCGCCCTTCCGGTGCTGCAGCAGCATTTCGAGGATCCCGGCGCACGCGCCAAAATTGCCGTCGATCTGAAACGGCGGGTGCGCGTCCAGGAGGCTGCCGTAGCTGCCGCCGTCCGTCAGGTTCATTTCCGAACCCGGCTCCACCAGCCGAAGCTGCCGCCTCAGCAGTTTCAGCGCGCGGTCGCCCTCGCCCAGCCGCGCCCACAGGCAGATTTTCCAGCCCAGACTCCAGCCGGTGCCGTCGTCGCCGCGCCCTTCGAGCGTTTTGCGGCAGGCGTCCGCAAGATTTCCCTCCGGTGGGATCATCTCGCCCGGATACAGCCCGTACAGATGGGAGACGTGGCGGTGCCGCGGCTCGTTTTCTTCATATTCCATGTCCCATTCCAGCAACTGCCCTTTGGCTCCAATTTGCGGAGCGGGGATTTTTTCCAGTGCTTCCAGAACTTCCTGGGCCATCGGCTCGTCCAGTTCCAGCTCTTTGAGCGCGAAGAGGTAGTTTTCCAGCACCTCCCGGGTGATCTGGTCGCTCATGGACGCCCGTTTTGCCACCTTGCACACGCCGCCCTGGTAGTAGAACGTGTTCTCCGGCGACGTGCCGGGGGTGAGGAAGCGCTGTCCTTCCGCTTCCGCTATCGTATCCAGGAAGAATCTTGCGGCGAGCCGAAGCGGCGGCAGCGCGCGGGTCTTCAGAAAGCCCCGGTCGCCACCGTAGTGATAGTGCTCCACCGGGTGGCGGCACAGCCAGCCGTAGCCCATCGGCCAGAACGCGCAGCCCGCAAAGCCCCGGTAGGTTTCACCCACCGGGTTGGAAAGCCCCCACAGGTCGGTGTTGTGGTGGGCCACCGCGCCCCGCGCTCCGTAGTGCGCGCGGGCGGTTTCCTGCCCGGTTTTTGACAGGCGGTCGATCAGCTCAAACAGCGGCTCATGCAGTTCCGGGAGGTTCGCAGCCTCCGCGGGCCAATAGTTCATCTGGGTGTTGATGTTGATGGTGTAGTTGCAGCTCCAGATCGCCCTGAGATCCTGGCTCCAGATGCCCTGCAGGTTCATCGGCTGCGTGCCCGGCCGGGAGGAGGCGATCATCAGGTAGCGCGCGAAGTCGAACACATAGGCGTAGAGTGCGTCGTCGTCCGGGTGCTCCGGGAGGGCGCACAGGCGCTCGTCCATGGGCAAGTTCGCATATTTGTCCTCACCCAGCGAAAGCTTCGCGCGGCCAAACAGCGCGTGGTGGTCGGCGATATGGGCGCGCTTTGCTTCTTCATATGAGAGGCCTTCCAGCGCGGCCAGGTCTTTCTCGCACAGTGCCGCTTCGTCCGCGCCGTCCAGGTACGGATGGCGCTCAAAGCCGTTGAAGCTGGTGCGCGCCGCCAGCGCGATCACCGCTTCCGTCGCGCCCGTCACGCGCAGCGCATCCCCCTCCATTTCCACGCGGCCGCCCTCTGCGCGGAGCAGCACCGTCGCCCGGCAGCGCATGCCGCGCCTTTCCGGTTCGTCAAAATACCGGACCGGATCGGCGCAGTCGAGGTAGGAGGGCACCACGTCGGAGGGCGCGAGGGCATCCAGATCGATCCGGTCTTCACGCGCCCGGATCGAATGCCGGAGCGCACTGGTCAGCCGGAGTGAGAAATTGAGCGCGTACGGGGTATCTGCGGACAGCCTTAGAAACAGCGCCTGCGCCGGATGGGAGACGAAGCACTCCATTTCATACCGGACGCCGCCTCGCGTGAAGTGGGTGAGGTGGATGGCGTTGGCAAGATCCAGCGACCGCCAGTGGTCCTCCGCCGGGGTGCTGGTTTCAAAGTCGAGGAAAAGATCGCCGAGCGGCAGGTAGGACTGGGTAAAGCCGCCCAGCATCCCGTCCTCGATCAGTTTTTGCGCCTCGTGCAGTTGTCCATGAAGGGCGAGGGCCTGCGCCTTTGGGTAGAGGCGGGCTGCGTCCGAGTTGTTGCGATCCTTCGGGTAGCCCGACCACAGCGTGTCTTCGTTGAGCGCGATGCGCTCGCGGGCGGGATCCCCAAAGACCATTGCCCCCAGGCGGCCGTTGCCCAGCGGCAGCGCTTCCTCCCAATGAGCGGCGGGCCGGTTGTACCAAAGCGTGCTCATGCACATTCCCTTCCTTACAGACCGCGTAAGACCCGGCGGTGCTTTCAAATCGTTTCCGGCGACCTGCGCGCCGGGAAGTGTTTCCGATGCCAGTGCGTACACTGG
>JAEVZE010000489.1 GCA_023392395.1 Bacillota bacterium | reverse complement strand
CAGAAAGCTCAAGTCCTTCTATGGCAAGAACAACAAGAACTACTACCCGCTGTGTGGCCGCGACAACCCCATCCGCTTCGCCTCGTGGTTCGGCTGCACCAGCAACATCTCTTCGAAGGAGTCCAATGGCGTGTACGTGTTCGGCCACTACAAGGACGGCTCCTTTGACATCCTGAGTAAAAACGCCTACAAGATGGCCGATGCCATGAAGGCTTGGTACGACGAGGGCCTGATCAACCCCAAATGGATCGCGGGCACTTCCAGTGAGGCCGACTGGGAATCCACGATGCTCAACGGCAATGGATCGGTGTTCTACGACGACTACGACCGCGCCGAGTGGTTCATGGAAAACGGCGGTCCGCAGAGCGACCCCGACTTCCAGATGGGCGTATTGAACTTCCTTCAAGGCGCGAAGGGCAAGGTGATGCCCGTCACCACCAGCACCCGCTACAGCGACGAGGCCGTTACTGCCGTCAGCGCCAAGGTCAGCGAGGAGAAGGCTGCGACCATCCTTGAGTTCATCGATTACTTCTATTCCGATGAAGGCATCACCTTGGCCAACTATGGCGTCGAGGGAGAGAGCTTCAAGGTGAATGCCGACGGCAGCAAGGACTTTATCGTGGACTATGCCGCCGAAGAATCAAAAGCCGCAGGCGAGAAGAAGTGGTCCTTCCTAAGCGACTGCTTCACTGTCTGCAAGCCGGTAGATAACACCGCTTTCTTCAAGTGGAACGCCCCTCTGATCTCCGAGGCCGCGGGCCGCCTGCTGAAACCTGAAAACCTTATGACCTCCTACACCCTCAAGTTCACTGAGGACCAGGCCAAGGAACTGTCCATCTTCTCTGCCACCATCTACGGCGCACAGGTTGCCGGCATCCTCTCCTTCGTCAATAGCAGCCGGGACTTGAATAAAGCTGAGTGGGCCACCTTCCAGGGCGAGATGAACGACCTGGGCCTTAGCCGTATCGAAGAGATCCAGCTGACTGCCTACGGGGCCACCTACGGAAATTAAGAAAAGCCAAGGCATATTATCCTTGCACAGTTCCCTCACAGTCCCAGACACAGTCCTATGTACTCCTCGTCGCAAAACCCTGCAACATCCCCGCGCCCCCTCTCTTCGCCCCCCCCAGCGACAAAATGGGCTGCCTCGTTGCGACACGCTCGCCTCGAGGCAGCCCATTTTGTCTCTTTCTCATGTCGGCAGATTAGTCTGCTCAACTTCGCCGCGTGTCAAAGCCCGTCCTTGTACAGGGCCGTCAGCACGTCGTGACCGGCGACGCCATCGGCATGCAGGCCTTGAGCGGACTGGAAGGATTTTACGGCCGCCCGGGTCTTGGCGCCGAACGCGCCATCCGCCGCGCCGTCCAGGTATCCCGCAGCCGCCAGCGCATCCTGCAGCTGCTTCACCGCCTCGCCCTTGTCACCCTTCTCCAGCCTGATGTACGGCCGGAACAGCGTCTGTGGGGGTGCCGCGTCCACATCCCCAATCCGGTTCAGAGTCAAAAGTGCGCCATTCCCGCTGGAAAGCACAAGGCTACCGCCCTTGGCTTTGTAGGAAATCGTCCAGGATTTCTCCGTCTCTTGCCCGGCCTCCGCCCACAAGGCGGGTACGTCTGCGGCCAAAGCGGTGTCCAGCGGCGTCAGGGTCAGCGCGTCCTTGGATGGTGTCAAGCGAGCCCCGTAGGCGCGCGCCTCCGTCTTCCCTTGCGCGCCGGTGTCCGGCGCCGGCGTCTCCACCCAGTACGCAAAGCCGTCCTGGTAGAACTCGACATCGTAGCGCACACCGTCCTGCTCCGCGGTCCATTGGCCATACAGGCTGGCCGTCTCCGCCAGCAGTGCTTCCTCCGAGTCACCGCTCGAGCCCGTCCTGCGCAGACTCATACTGCCGGAGTATTTGCCCTTGCTGCCGCGGATGGTCATGCGATTTCCATGGCAGGAATACGACAGTGACATGCTGTACCCGTAGGCGGAGACGTGGATGCGCCCGCCACCGTAGCTGCCGGAGGCGGAGAAGCCCATCGCATGCAGCGTGCAGCTGCCATCGCTGCGGAAGGTGGCGGAAGCGGAGCTGCTCCTCCCTTCCCCACCGAACGACCCCGACCAGTGACCGACTGGGCTGTCGGCACTGGCTGGCACTGCGGCCAGCAGTACAGCGAGGATCAGGCACATCAGCAACTTGACGGCCGTTCTATTCACATTCTTAACCTCGGTTCATCATTGATGTGAGCTCTGGATTGAGCGAAGGGGGTTAGGGCTGTCCGCGCCGTCGGTAGCATGTTTGAATCAATCGCGCCTAGCTTTTCCCTCGGGGTTCACGCGCCGAACCAGCCCTCAACCTGCCGTGCCATTCTATCTAGTAACTGTTCTACATCCCCGGTGTTTTTCCCTTTCGCAGACAGATAAACTTTCATTTTGGGCTCCGTGCCCGAGGGACGAACCACCGCTTTGGCACCCGCGGCGTTCCCGAAGCATAGCACGTCGCTGGGCGGCAGGCCACTGATCCCCGGCAGATAATCCCGCACATAGCAGACCGGGCCGTACCCCAGCACTTCCGGAGGATGCGCGCGCAGCCTTTTCATTGCGTCCGCCATCGCCTCCATGGGCAACTGCTCTCGGATGTCAAAGCTCAACAGTCGCGAACTCAGATATCCAAAGTCCGCATACAATGCGTCCATGGCCTGGGCGAGCGTCTTCCCTTCCGCGGCGTAGGCCTGGGCCATCTCCGCCACCAGCATGCAGGCCATCACGCCATCCTTGTCCCGCACATGGGTTCCGGCGAGATAGCCGCAACTATCCTCAAAGCCGAAGGCAAAGCGGTCCGTTTCCCCCCTCGCCTCCATGCACCCGATGGCTTCTCCGATGTACTTGAAGCCTGTCAGCACTTCCCTGACCTCAGCGCCGTACCGCCTAGCGATGGAAAACGCCAGATCGCTGGTCACGACAGTCTTGAAGACCACCCGCGTCGCGCCCGGACTATCTGGTCTGCGGGATAAGACGTACTCCATCATCAGCAAGCCAACCTCGTTCCCAGTGAGCACGCGGTAATCGCCGTCCCGCTGCCTGACGGCCACGCCTACTCGGTCGCAGTCCGGGTCGGTGGCCAAAAGCAGCTCCGCCGCTTCCCGCCGGGCGGTGTCGATCCCCGCTGCAAGCGCCTCTCGAAGCTCCGGGTTGGGCCTGGGGCATGTTGGGAAGCTGCCATCGGGTGCGCACTGTTCCGCCACCTCCACGAACTCGATGCCGGGCATGCAGGATAGGACATCCCGCACGGGCAAAAGCCCGGTCCCGTACAGCGGTGTATACGCCAGCCGCAAGACCGGACGTACCCCGCCTGCCACCAATCGGCAGGACAAGGTCTTTTGGATGTAGTCGTGGTAGACCTCCGGGGGAACCGGCCGCACAAGGCCTCTTGCACCTGACTCACCCCTGGGGAGCCATGCTTGGGTATGGTCTACCCGCTGGATGTGCTCCGTGATAGCCTTTGCCACCTCGTCGGTGATTTGGCCCCCATCTGCGCCGTATACCTTGTAACCGTTGTAATTGGCAGGGTTGTGACTTGCAGTAATCATCACTCCTGCGTCGCATCCTAGTGCCCGCACCGCAAAGGAGAGAATCGGAGTCGGAAAAGGCTGTTCGAACATCCACACTCTGATTCCGTGGAGGGCAAGTACGCCAGACGTGACCGCGGCAAACGCCTGGGAACCCTTCCGGGTGTCGTAGGCGACAGTCACCCGTCGCCCGCCCGTAGAGAGCAAGTATCCCGCCAGCCCTTCCGTCGCCCGTGCTACCGTAAGGCAGTTCATCCGATCAGGACCGGCCCCCAGGACGCCACGAAGCCCGCCGGTGCCGAAGACCAGCCCGCAGCCGGAGCGCGCTTTCGCCCCAGATCCGTCCTGCTGACGAAACACCGGGGCCACGACACTGATGGGCGAATCCGGAGCCGCCCGACGGAGCGCACATACGTCTATCCCGCCCATCACTACTTCTCCACAAATCGCTCTTGGCCGACGAACCATTCATAGGTTATGGTGATTCCCTCCCTGAGCTCGGTCCCACTGGTCCAGCCCAGCGAGGCGAGGAAGGACACGTCCAGCAACTTTCTTGGCGTCCCGTCGGGTTTGGAGGGGTCGAAGGCGATCTCGCCCGTATAGCCCACCACGCCGGCGATAATTTCGGCCAGAGTGGCGATGCTCACCTCCTTGCCGCTGCCCACGTTCACATGACGCTCGCCGGAATAGCGGTTCATGAGGAACACCACCGCCTCGGCCATGTCGTCAACGAACAAGAATTCCCTCAACGGCGCTCCTGTGCCCCAGAGTGTCACACTGGGGGCGCTGGAGTGCTTCGCGTCATGGAACCTGCGCAGGAGGGCGGGCAGCACGTGGCTATTCTCCGGGTGGAAGTTGTCGTTGACGCCGTAGAGGTTCGTAGGCATAGCAGAGATGAAGTCGCACCCGTACTGGCGGCGATAGAATTTACACAGCTCCAGCCCCGCGATCTTCGCGATGGCGTAACCTTCATTGGTGGGCTCAAGCTCGCCACTCAGGAGGTACTCCTCCTTGATGGGCTGCGGGCAAAGCCTAGGGTAGATACAGGAGGAGCCAAGGAACAGCAGCTTCCGTACACCGTGGCGAAAGGCCGCCTCCACCACGTTGGCCGAGATCATTAAATTATCGTAGCAGAACTGAGCAGGGTATCGACTGTTGGCGCAGATACCGCCCACCCTGGCCGCCGACAAGAACACATAATCCGGCTTTTCTAAAGCAAAGAACGCATCCACCTCCGCCTGACGTGTCAAATCCAGCTCTCCATGGCTCCGGGTAACGATGTTTTCGTATCGCTGCTTCGATAGCTGGCGTAGGATCGCCGAGCCCGCCAGGCCCCTGTGCCCCGCCACGTAGATTTTCGCACTTCGCTCCATCATCGCGTTTCCCCTCTCAGTCAAAAGCGCGGAAGGCCGGGCGGCCCTCCCGAACCAGCTTCAAGTCACTCTCCACCATGCGCCGGACCAGCTCCTCAAAGGGCGTCTTGCGGGGGTTCCAACCCAGAAGGCGTCGGGCCTTGGAGGGGTCACCCAGGAGCAGGTCCACCTCGGCGGGCCGGAAGAACCTGGGATCCACCGCCACCAAGGTCTTGCCGGAGACACGGCCGATCCCTACCTCCTCCAGGCCCTCGCCCCACCACTCAAGCTCGATGCCCGCATAGCGGAAAGCCAGGTCGGCAAACTCCCTCACCGTGCGAGTTTCGCCGGTAGCGATCACGAAGTCGTCTGGGACGTCGTGCTGGAGGATTAGCCACATGCACTCAGCGTAGTCACGGGCGTAGCCCCAGTCGCGCTTGGCGTTCAAATTCCCCAGGTACAGGCAATCCTGCTGCCTTTCCGCGATGCGTGCTGCCGCCAGCGTGATCTTGCGGGTGACGAACGTCTCGCCCCGCCGCTCGCTCTCGTGGTTGAACAGGATGCCGTTCGAGGCGAACATCCCGTAGGCCTCGCGGTAGTGCTTCGTGATCCAGTAGGCGTAGAGCTTCGCCACCGCGTAGGGGGAGCGGGGGTGGAAGGGCGTCGTCTCCCGCTGGGGGACCTCCTCCGCCTTGCCGTAGAGCTCGCTGGTGGACGCCTGGTAGACGCGGCAGGTCTTCGCGAGCCCCGCCATGCGCACCGCCTCCAACACCCTGAGCGTCCCCACGCCGTCGGCGTTGGCCGTGTACTCCGGCACCTCGAACGAGACCGCCACGTGGGACTGCGCGGCCAGGTTGTAGATCTCGTCCGGCCGGATCTCCTGGATGATGCGCACGAGGTTCATGGAGTCGGTCAAATCCCCGTGCAGGAGGGTGAACCCGCCGCCGGGGCCGTCCTGAAACAGGTGCTCGATGCGCTCCGCCGTGTTGACCGACGAGCGGCGCACCAATCCCCACACTTGGTACCCCTTCTCCAGAAGAAGCTCCGCCAGGTAGGAGCCGTCCTGCCCGTTCACGCCGGTGATCAACGTCCTTTTCATTTCCCTTCCTCCCTTTCGATGGCGGGGATCCGGCTCCAGTCGAAGGTGAGCCGGTTGATGTCCTCGTCGCCGATGGACTTCCCGATGTGGGTCTCCAAAAATTCCATATCCTCGAAGGACCGAAAGCCGTGGCGCTTGCTGCGGGGGATCGTGATGGTCGTGCCCTGGCGGATGGTGGTGGTGACGCCCTCCACCTGCAGTTCGCCCCGCCCCCGCAGAATGGTCACAGCCTCGTCCCGCTCCCGGTGAAAGTGGTAGCTGGAGAATTGGCCGCCGAACATCAACACCTTACGCGTCAGCACGAAGCCCTCCTGGTTCTCGGAGATGTCGATGGTCTTGATGGTCCCCCAGCGCCGCTCCTCGTACATCGCCTTGAGCTTTATGTCCTTGACCGCGTCCTTGATCCCGTCGACCGCCGCCTGATCCGCAACCAGGATCCCGTCCCAGGCCGCCACCACCATCAGGTTCTTCGCGCCCAGCGCCACGACGGGCAGGTCCAGCTCGTTGATGACCTTCGTATCCTCGCAGCCGCTCATGTGCACGTTGCCCAGGGAGGGCAGGCGCATCTGCCGCGACAGCGCGCTCCAGGTACCCAGGTCGCTCCACATGCCCCGGAAGGGCACCGCGGCCAGCCTATCCGCCTTCTCCAGCACCTCGTAATCGAAGCTGACACGGGGCAGCCGGTCGTACTGATCGTACAGCGCGTCGTAGTCCACCGGCACGCCGTAGCGCTTCAGGCGGCCCAGCACATGCCCCAGCCGAAAGCAGAACACGCCGCAGTTCCACAGCGCGCCCTGCTCGATCAGCTTAGTGGCTAGGTCCCGGTCCGGCTTTTCGATGAAGCGCTCGACCTCAAAATACCCATCCCGCTGCCGTCCGGGCACGATGTAGCCGTACTTTACCGAGGGCTCGTCCGGCGCCGCGCCCATCAGTGCGACGTCGGTGCCGCTGGCCGCCAGCACCCGTTCCAGGCGCCTGATCCCCTCAAAATAGGAAGCCTCGGTGTATGGATCCACCGGGATCACACACACCGCGTCGCCGTCCTCGCCGCCCAGCGCGCTCTTGATGTACGCGCAGGCCAGCGCCACCGCCGGAAACGTGTCCCGCCGGTTGGGCTCGGCCACGATCGACACGCGCCCCAGCTGGCTCCTCAGGATCTCGCACTGGCCGGAGCTGGCGCAGATCATCCGGTTTTCGAGGCCCGCGCGCTCCAGTTGTGCCCACACCCGCTGCACCATGGAGCAGGGCCTGTCCTCCGCCTCGTGCCTGATGAGCTTCAGGTACTGCTTGGATCGGATGTCGTTCGACAGCGGCCAAAGGCGTTTCCCGGAGCCGCCAGACAAAAGAACCGTATACACAGGTCAATTCCTCCATCCGCCAACGGGCGGTGAAAGTCACAGACCTCAGTATACGGCACAATGTGTACGGTATGAAGCGACGATGTTGCCAAATATCGGTACTATCTTGCGGAATCACCCCTGCCAGCGGTTGCGGTACTCCGAGGCGCTCAAGCCCTCGGCCCGCCTGAACTGGCGGTTGAAGTAGCTGGGCTCGTGGAACCCGCAGGCCAGCGCGATCTCCGAAACGGTACCATCGGTGAAGCGCAGCAGCTCCTTGGCGCGGGTGATGCGCTGCTGCAGCAGGTACTCGATGGGTGTCTCCCCGTAGCGGCGCTTGAACTCGTGAGACAGGTGGTATTTTGAGATGTGGAACCGCTCCGCCAGCGCGCCCAGGGTCTGCTCCTCGGCAAAGTGCTCCATGAGGTGCTGCCGCACCCGCTCCAATACCGCGTTGGGGCTCGCCTGCACGCTGTCCGCCGCCTGCGCCTCGGGTGCGCCCTCCGTGACCACCAGCG
>JAEVZE010000468.1 GCA_023392395.1 Bacillota bacterium | reverse complement strand
CGCCGTAGCTGGGCGTGTACATGACGCTCTTCCACAAAAGCGACATCGCGATGGCCGACAGGATGGACGGCAGGAAAAAAAGCGAGCGCAAAAGCCCCAGCCCACGGGTGACGCTGTTGAGCGCCAGCGCCAGGATCAGGCCCAGCAGGCTCTGCCCGATCACCATGCCCACCACGAACTTGCAGGTATTGAGCAGCGCGTTTAAAAACTGCGGATCGGAGAACATCTTCGTGTAGTTTTTCATCCCCACGAATTTTGTGCTGAACAGCGATTGAAGCCCGTTCCATTCCCGGAACGATACCCCAATCGCAAAGATCAGCGGCAGGATGACAAAGAGCGAAAAGCCAATGATGAGCGGCGTGATGAACAGGTACCCCGCCACCCGGATCTTGATGCGGTAATTCACGGTGCCGCCTCCTCTCCACCTTTTCCGCGGGGCCGCCGTCTGGTGGCCCCGCGGAGAAGTCGATCTTCAGGATTATACCAATGCAAAATATTGTTTCGTCCAAAGCGGCGAGGGACTCTCGATACAGGGCTAGGAGCCGGAGCGAGACGTAGCAGCGCTACGTTGAGTGGAAGGCGACACCGCCCTGTGCGAAAGGAACCACTGCGACGACGAAAGAATGTTTGGAATTGGTATTAACCCTTTTCGGCGAAGATGGCGTTGATTTCCGCTTCCGCGGCCTTCGCGGCCTCGGTGGGATCCATGCCGTTGAGCATCACGTTGTCCTTCATGTTGTCGATGGAGTTCTGCACCGCGTCGTAGTCGGCCAGCTTGGGCTGATTCTTGGCGACGGCCAGGATCTGGGCGTACATGTCGCGCCACTCAGGCAGCCACATGCTGGGCATGTCGTAGCCTTTCATGCTGGGCAGGAACGCGATCTTTTCGGTCATGAAGGACTGCATGCGGCTGACGCCCTTGTCGTCCTTCTGGTTGAGCCACTTGAGGAACGCCCAGGCTTCTTCCTGATGCTTCGAGCCGGAGCTGACGGTCATTTCAAAGCCGCGCGCCATCGAGGCGCCGGGCTCGCCGTTCAGGGTGGGCAGGAACGCGACGCCGGTATTCTCATACAGGCCTTCGATGCCCTTGTCGTAGACGTTGAACTTCAGGAACCAGGGATCCATCATCATCATGGCGCCCTTGCCGTTGTTGTAGCACTCGTCCCACGCCAGCCAGTTGGCGTTGGTGGAACCGTCGTCCGCCATGCCCTTGAACAGCTCCAGCAGCTTGACGCCGTTCTCGTCGGCGACGTTGGTGGAGGTCAGCGTGGGGTACAGCTCGTCGCCCGCGCCCCAGAACATCGAGATGTGCTGGGTATGCATGGCCTCGGAGAAGGTGAACGGGAAGATGAAGCCGCACTGCGTCAGTTCGCCGCTGGCGTCCCGCTTGGTGAGCAGCTTGGCGTCCGCGCGCAGCTCCTCCCAGGTCTTCGGGGGCTCTTTGATGCCTGCCTCGCTGAACAGCTGCTTGTTGTAGATCAGCGCCATGCACTGGTTCTCAGTCGGATAGCCCCAGTGCACGCCGTTGTACTCGGCCAGGTCGGCGTTGGCGTCAAAGTAGTTCTCCACGATGTAATCCTGAACGTCCTTCGGCGGCTCCGCGAACAGGCCGTTGATGGCCATCGCGTTGTAGTTCTGCTGCGCCACGTGGATCATGTCGGGCATGGTGTCAGACAGACGCGCGGCCATCAGCTGCATCATCATTTCGCTGTTCTCGTCCTCGACCTGCTGAACGACCACCTTGACGCCAGCGGCGGCGCCCTCGGTCTGGTTGTACTCGTCGACCATCTCATTGAACATCTGGGCGGTGTTGCCGCTCCACTGCTGCCACATGGTCAGCTCGACCAGCTCCGCCGAAGCGCCGGCGGAAATCGCGAGCGAGGTCACGAGCAGGATCGCCAGTACCAGGCACAAGAGTTTTTTCATTGCAGTCCCTCCTCTATTTCATCGCCCCGTCGAGAGGCGAATGAGTCCTTCTTCCTTAATCGATACCAAATTATCGATATAACAATTTCTAAGATTCACTTGAGGTCAGCCTGCGGCGAGGCGGGATCTCCGTTCGCTTCCCGCCATTTTTGCGTTTCGTATTTGAATTTACATTTCGGGATGCTTCCTTGGGATTTTCTGGCACTTCAACGTTTTCCTAGTTTTGTAATTTGCCATTTTCAACTCGATTTTTAAGCAATTGTTCGCATTCCTTGCCCCGTGCCTGTGCTAATACTATCCCATCCTCAGGAAAAAGAAAATAATCAAAACCAATAAAGAATTGACGAATTCTACGATTCTTAATTCGAGTCTTTCCGCCGGGAACAATCCGCTGATCCCCCATCCGGCCCAATCGATCAAAGCGGCGGAACCGTCCCGCAAACTGCACGGAAAAGCGCAAGCCATGGCGGCGGCTTGCGCGCGTGAACGTATGGATCGAGCGGCCGGCCGCCCGGGATCACTTCACTTCTTCGGCGGCGGCGCGCTCCGGCTGACCGCATACTCGGTTGCGCTCATGCCGACATTGAACTTGAAGGAGCGGCAGAACACGTAGACCGACGAATATCCCACCGCGGCCGCGATTTCGCCGATGGTCATGCTGCCCATGGAAATGAGCCGCTTGGCGTTTTCGATGCGGACGTACACGATGTACTGGTACACCGAAAGCCCCATCGTATGCGAAAACAGCGACGTGAGGTAGTTGGGCGAATACTTGACCCACTCGGCCACTTCCTCCACGGTCAGATCATTGTCGTCGTAGTGCAGGTTGATGTACTCCATCGCGGTGCGCAGCCTGGCGCTGACGCCGCCCCGGGGCGCGCCCTCCAGCGCGGCGGTGCGGTCGGCGTCCCGCAGCACCATGATGAGGATCTGCAGCGCGTAGCTTCGAAGCATCGCCTCAAAGCTGGGCCGCCGCTCGTTGAACTCCCGCAGCATCTCAAGAAACAGCCGCTTGATGTGCAGCACCGCGTCCGGGCCGGGGCGAAGCACGCGCGGGTACTCGTCCAGCAGCTTTTCCTCCTGCTGGATGTTGCGCGTGGCGTTGGGCAGGCGGATTCTGTCCAGAATCATCCGCTCCGGCATGTCCGAAGCGTTCCGGCGGAACAGGTCGAAGTGGAAGATGTACTGCACGAAGTGCGCGCACTTCTCCGTGCGCAGCACGTGCAAAAGATCCGGCGGCATCAGGATCACATCCCCGGCCTCCACGGTGAACCACCGGCCCTCCATGCCGAACCTGGAGCTGCCTTCAACGACCAGCGCGAAGACGTTGTCAAAGTTCCAGAAGCTCTCGTCCGTGAAGCTCTTGTCGTCGATCTTCACATAGCGTACGAACGGATCGAGGTTGTTGATTTTCGGATCAAACGGCATGGCCAAAATCCTCCCGGAGGTACTGGTCGCCGGCCGCTTCCCGCATCAGGCGTCGCCCGTCCCGGCGAGGTCGATTTCGATGCGCACCTGGGCGCCGCCCTCGGGCCGGTTGGCGAGGACGAAGCGGTGCCGGTCGGGGTACAGATAGCGCAGCTTGCCCACCACGTTCTGGATGCCCACGGAGCGCATGCGGGAGGGCTCCGCCTCCTGTTCGTCCTCCGCCTGAGGGGCGAGCAGCTTTTCGATCAGGGCCTCGTCCATACCCACGCCGTCGTCCTGAACGAGGATCGCAAGCGTTTCGCCCTCCCGGAAGACGTCCAGCTCGATGTGCCCCGGCCGGTCCAGCGGGCACACGCCGTGCAGGATGGCGTTCTCGACCAGCGGCTGCAGCACGTTGCGCGGGATCAGTTCCCCGCCCAGGCTCTCGTCAAAGCGCGCCGCATAAGTAAAGCGGTCGGCATAGCGGTACCTCTGGATGGTGATGTACTTCTCCACGACGTCGACCTCGGTTGCGACGGTAGCGAAGGGGCCGCGCCTGTCCCGATGGATGGAATCCTGCAACAGGCAGATAAACGCGCTGGTCAATTCGATGATCTCGTCGTGCCGGTGCTGCCGAGCAAGGTAGATCACCGAGTTGAGCGTGTTGTAGATGAAGTGCGGGTTGATCTTGGCCAACAATAGTTCAAAGGAGATGCGCTGCGCGGCGCGCTGGCTCTCCAGCTTGTCCTTCAGGTATTGATTCGTCCGGACCACCATCGAATTGAATCCGTCCGCGATGCCGATCAGTTCCCGCGTACCGCCCAGCCGGTCCACCTGTACCTCCTGCTCGCCCGACGCGTACCGGGCCATCGCCTTGTCCAGCAGCACGATCTGGCGGGAGATCCGCATCAGCTTGGGGAACACAAACGTGAAGATCAAAAGCACCGAAAGCAGCGCGCAGACCACGGTCAATAGGACCGTGATGTCCAGCGTATGCGAAATGACGCGGCTGTCCAGCACCGAGATCATGCGCCAGCCGTTGCCGGGGATGGTGTTTTCAAAATAATAGTAATCGCCCGCCTGCGAAAAATCGCCCTGCAGGGTGGACGCGACCTTGAGAAACGCCTCCGGGTCCCCTTCGGACAGGTACATCAGGCGGCCCTTGGGGTCGATCATGCCCACCTGCGAAAAAGCGCCGTCGATGGCCGTCATCAGCGAGTCGATGTCCAGGTTGACGATCGCCTGCCCGATGCACTCGGTGCTGCCGGAGACGATGCGGTTGATGCCGGACGTGTAGCTGATCAGCCGCTGGCTGACCGGGTACACCTTCTGGCCCGGAATCCGGTAGACGGGGGTAAACCCCTGCTGCTGAGAGAGCGGCTCGCCGCTTAGCGCGTGAGCCTTGAACCAGTCGATGAAGAAGCTGTCGTAGGGGCAGGTACTCCAGTAGGCGTCGCCGTCTTTGTCCACCAAGCAGAAGCTGTCCACATAGCGGGTGAGCAGCAGGTTCACCTGGGTATGCTCCATCAGCCGCGCGATGCTGACGATGCGCTGCGTTTTCGTCGCGTACTCGCGGTTCAGAAGGAACGCGCGCACCGTTTCATTGGTGCTCAGCCACTGGCTGAACTGGTAGATTTCGTCGATCTCGCTGTCGATCTGGGCGAGATTCCGCTGCGCGTCGTAGGTACCGCGCTGGTAGATGCTCTTTCGCATTTCCGTCGCGTTGTAGTAGAAGCTGACCGCGGCGAACGCCATCAGGACGACCGTCAGGATTGCGATCATGCGGATCATGATCTGGAACCGGATTCCGTGCTTCATGCGACGCCTCCTACCCTTGCCTGAGGTGCCGGCTTCGGTATTCGTTGGGGGTGACCCCGACGCTCTCGCGGAAGAGGTTGCTGAAATACTGGGCGCTGCCGATGCCCACCTTAAGCGAAATCTCGCCCACCTTGAGCACCGTCGAGGCCAGCAGCTCCCGTGCGTGGGACAGCCGGATCTCGTTTAGGTAGTCGTGGAACGAGCGCCCGGTGTCCTTGATGAAGCGCTGGCCCACGTATACGCTGCTCGAGCGCAGCTGGCGCGCGACCTCCTTGATCGAGGGCTGCAGGTTGTAATTGGTCTCAAGGTACCGGATGGCGTACAGCGTGATCGCGGAATACTCGCTCCGAATGTTGAACCGCCGGACCAGGGCATCCAGCGCATCCGACAGGTACGAAGCGATCCCGTCCGCCTGGGCGGGGCATTCGGGCGCGGGCAGAGCGGCCTCCGCAAGCAGCGTCTCGATAAGCGGCGACAGGTGCTGCGCAAGCCGCGCAAGAGCCGTCCCGTCCCGCGCCTGAAGCGCGTCGTTCAGGAGCTTCCCCACCTGCTCGCGCGCCGCGGCGGGCTCCTTTCGCAGGCGCTCCAGGTGCAGGGCGGAGAGATCCTGCGGCGCGGGGACCGGCGCGTTCGCAAGGCCCAGGAACGCGATGGAACCTGGTGTCATGAACAGGTAGTCAAACCGGTGCCGCTGGAACAGCGCGCAGGCGGCGCTCAGGCTGGCGCCGGGAACCGGCCTGTCCATCGCGAGCGCGCACCCCGGCGCGTTCAGGCGGTCCAAAAGCTCCCGGATGCGCGTGCGCGCAAACTCCCGGTATGCGCCGAGGCTGTTGACCGGGGAGCCCAGCGCGATCGCCACCATCAGCTGATCGTCCACCACCAGCGCATCCAGGCTCGCTACATCCTCTGGCAGTTCGTACGGCGCCCGCTCCGCCGCGTCTTGCAAAAGCGCACGTAAGTTCCTTACGTCCAGAACCGGGCTGACGGCGGGCATGATTCCGGCCAGCAGCACGCCGCGCGCAAGCTCCGCGGGAACGTCCCCGCCGCCCTGCAAGAGGCGAATCAATGCCTGCCGCCGAATCAGCGCGCGGGCGCGCTCGCCCCGCTCGATCTCCTGCCGCGCCTTTTGGAGCGTGTCGATCAGTTTTTCACTTGTCAGTTCGTGTTTGACCAGATAGGTGACCACGCCCAGGTCGATCGCGCGCTTGGCGTAGGAGAAGTCCATGTAGCCGCTCAGCACGATCACCGTGAGACCCGGCACAATCGCGCGCAGCTTCTCCGTCAGCTTCAGCCCGTCCATCTCCGGCAGCGAGATGTCCATGATGGCGATGTCGGGGCTGAACTTCTCCGCAAGGCGCAAAGACTCGGTCACGTTGGTGGCCCAGCCCGAAAGCTGAAAGCCGCTCGCCCGCCAGTCGATCAGCGCGCGGAGATCGTCGATCACGATGGATTCGTCGTCCACCAGGATTACCTTGAGCGCACGCATGGCCTCACCCCCTTGACACGTGCCGACTGCTGACAAACTCGCCGTCTTTCAAATCGTTCCCGGCGACCCGTGCGCCGGGAACGTGTTCCCTCCACCAGTGCGCACGCTGGTAAAGGAAACATTCCCTTCAGTCAGTGAGCCGCCCGGAAATTCCAAAGAATTTCAGGCTCACGAAGTCTTCTTCTTCGCGTTGAAAAACCATCGTGGTTTTTCAACGCCTTGCGCGTGTTGTGTATCATAACACATCCGCGCGCCGGATACAATCGACGCCCCGGATATAAAATCTGGAACGTTAAAAACCTGGGATATTCGCTATATTTACACCAAGAAATCTATAGTTTGTATTGTTGTGCCCCATGCGGGCGGCGGATAGAATGTTTACGAACAGGACCTCAATCCAACATAAAGGAGTGCTTGTACAATGACCAGAACGCACGCCCGCAGGTTTCTGCCTCTGGTGGTGGCGCTCGCCATCATGCTCAGCTGCTTTGCCGGTCTGGGCCTGACCGCGGCCGCCGAGGAGAAGGTCACGCTCACCATGTGGGGCTGGAACGCCGGCTCCATCGAGACCATCTTCGACGCCTACGTCAAGATGACCGGCGCGAACGTGGAGCTGAACTACGTCACCGTGCAGCAGCTGGAGGCCTTCCAGAAGCTGCAGACCACCATCAGCGCGGGGCTCGAGCTCCCGGACATCGTGCCCACCGAGATCAACCAGCGCGGCACGATGATGTCGCTGGATATCTGGGAAGACCTGAGCAAAGCACCCTACAACTTCGACGCGTCCACCGGCATGTTCCCCTACTTCATCCCGCTGTGCACCAACGAGCGCGGCGAGCTGGTGTGCCTGCCCTGGGACATGTCCACCGCGGCGCTGGCCTACAAGAAAGACCTGGCCAAGAAGTATCTGGGCACCGACGACCCCGCGGAGCTTGAAAAGCTGCTGCCCAACTGGGACGCGTTCGCGGAGCTCGGCGCGAAGCTGAACCAGGATACCGATGGCAAGGTGTTCATGTTCGCAAGCCTCACCAACGTCAAGCAGATCATCGACGGCCAGAACCCCTCACCCATCATTGAAAACAACGTGCTGGATCTCGAAGGCTCTGTCAAAAAGACCATCAACCGCATGGTGCAGTTCCGGGATGGCAAGGTCGTCGACAACATCATCGAGTCCTCCCCCGCCTACAGCGCCTCCTACGCGGACGACACGCACATCTTCTACCCCTGCGCGTC
>JAEVZE010000416.1 GCA_023392395.1 Bacillota bacterium | reverse complement strand
AGCGAAAAGAAGTCCTCGCTGCCCAGGTAGTTGATCCAGGGGTAGGGCGTGTCCGGCCGGGTGATCACGTATTCCAGGCGGGCGTCGTCGAAGTGGCCGTAGCGCATGGCGAATCCTCCAGTTGCAGAATGATAATACGAAAACGATTTCGTATAAAGGCGCAAAGAATGATGGTATTTACACCATCATAGCGCAATCGTGCTGGAATATCAAGCGGGTTCCCGGAAGATCCATAACAAAACACTGAAAAAGGAGTGGATTTTTTTCAACCGTGCCGAAAACGTATTCGGGATATCGCCTTATGGAGATCCCACGCGGCGCACGGCGGTTTTTAATTCCACGGAGACTCTTTCACAAAAGATGACATGAAATCGCACCGCGTGACAAAACGTTCTTGCAATTTACGGTACAATCGCGTATACTAAACTATCGAAAACGGTTTAGAGCAGCGCCTGCCTCGCAGGCGACGCGTCGGCCTGCGAGGGGAGAGATTGCCATGGCTGTGACGATCCGGGAGCTGTCCCAGAAGTGCGGCCTTTCCGTGTCCACCGTCAGCAAAGCGCTCAATGGCTACAGCGATGTGAGCGAGGAGACGCGGGAACTGGTACGGTCTCTGGCGCAGCAGATTGGTTATAGGCCCAATTCGCTGGCCCGCGCGCTCAAGACCAACAAGACCTACAACCTAGGCGTCTTGTTCGTGGACGACAACCAGAGCGGGTTGACACACAATTATTTCGCCGCGGTGCTCGATAGCTTCAAGGTGGAAGCCGAGCGCCGGGGCTACGACATCACGTTCATCAACCACAACATCGGGAAGACCAATATGACGTACCTTGAGCACTGCCGCTACCGCAACGTGGACGGCGTGTGCCTGGCCTGCGTGGACTTTCAGGCGCAGGAGGTCATCGAACTGGTTTCGGACGACATCCCGGCCGTGACCATCGATCATCTGTTCAACAACCGGACCTGCATTCAGTCGGAAAACCGGCAGGGGATGCAGGAACTGGTGCGCTACGTCTATGGGAAGGGCCATCGGAGCATCGCTTACGCCAGCGGCAATAAGTCCGCCGTTACGGACATCCGGGTCACCAGCTTCCTGCGCGCCATGAGTGACCTGGGGCTGGAAGTGCCGGACGGTTTTGTGCAGCTGGGGTTGTACCACGACCCGGCCGCGACCTATCAGGTCGTGAAGCGGATGCTGGCCGGGCCCAACCGACCCAGCTGCATCCTGATGCCCGATGACTACGCCGCGTTGGGCGGAATCGAGGCGGCGGGCGAGGCGGGCCTTCGCATTCCGGAGGACTTGTCCATCGCGGGCTTCGACGGCATCAAATTGATCCAGCGGCTGACGCCCAGGCTCACCACCATCGCACAGGACACCGCGCGCATCGGCCAGGAAGCTGCCCGGCAATTGGTGCACCTGATCGAACGGCCGCGCACCACCTATCCCGAGATCATCTCCATCCCGACCAAGTTGATCCCCGGCGAGACGGTGCGCGATCTGAACGCGGCGCATTAAAGAAGCGTTGAAATCCCCTTCAGGTCTTTCGACGCGAAGAAGGATCTGCGCGAGCCTGAAATTCTACGGAATTTCCGGGCGGCTCACTGACGGAAGGTATGTTTTTACGACACCCATGTTCGCACTGGTGTCGTAAAATGCGTTCCCAGCGCGCGGTTCGCCGGGAACGATTTGAGGGAACGACCAGTTTGGTAGTGACCTGAATTTGCCGACGAGGCATGCAGGGGTGAAGGAAATGGGCTTCTCGAAGGAGTTCGTTTGGGGCGCGGCCATGGCCGCCTACCAGATCGAGGGGGCCGCGCAGGAAGGCGGCAAGGGGATGAATGTGTGGGATGCATTCTGCCGCCGCCCCGGCAAGGTGTTCGGCGGCCAGACCGGGGACGTCGCCTGCGACCACTACCACCGCTTTGAGGAAGATTTTAAGCTGATGGCGGCGCTGGGCATCCGCAACTATCGGTTCTCGGTCAACTGGAGCCGTGTGTTGCCGGATGGGACTGGGCGGCCGAACGAAGAAGGGTTGGCGTTTTACGACCGGCTGATCGACAGCATGCTGGAAAACGGCATCCGCCCCTGGATGACGCTGTTTCACTGGGAGTATCCGGTGGCGCTGCAGGCCATGGGCGCGTGGGAAAATCCGGACAGCCCCCGCTGGTTTTCTGATTATGCGACGCTGGTCGCCCGGCGCTACGGCGACCGGGTGAAGGATTTCTTTACGCTCAACGAGCCGCAGTGCTTCATCGGCCTGGGATGCGTCGAGGGGAATCACGCGCCGGGGCTCAAGCTGCCCATCGATACCACCATCCCCATGAGCCACCGTGTGCTGACCGGCCACGGCCTGGCGGTCCAGGCGCTGCGCGCGGACGCGCCCGGCGCAAAGGTCGGCTACGTGCCCTGCTCGTCGCCTGCCTACCCGCTCACTGAATCCCCGGAGGACGTGGAGGCAGCGCGGACGGCCTACTTCAGCATGCCGGAAGACCCGGAGCGTTGGTTCTGGAATGTGAGCTGGTGGAGTGACCCGGCCATTCTGGGCGGCTACCCGGAGGATGGGCTGAGGCTGTACGAAAAGTACCTGCCCAAGGGCTACGAAAAGGATCTGCCGGTCATCCGCCAGAAGCTGGATTACTACGCGCAGAACATCTACAACGGCTACCTTGTTCGCGCGAGTGCGGCCGGGCCGGAGCGGGTTCCAATGCCGGAGGGCATCGCCAAGACCGGTATGGGCTGGCCGGTCACGCCGGAGTGCCTGTACTGGGGCCCGAAATTCCTGTGCGAACGGTACAAGCTGCCGTTGATCATCGCCGAGAACGGCATGTCCGATCTGGACGGCGTGTCGCTGGACGGCTGCGTGCACGATGCGGCCCGGATCAACTTCCTGCACCGCTACCTCCGGGCGCTGAAGCGTTTGGCGGGGGAGGGCACGCCGGTGGCCGGGTACTTCCACTGGAGCTTTCTGGACAACTTCGAGTGGGCGAACGGGTTCAACGACCGCTTCGGCCTGGTCTACGTCGATTACGCCACCCAGGAGCGCCTGCCCAAGGACTCCGCCGCTTGGTATAAGGCCGTCATGGAGACGAACGGAGAAAACCTGTAGGCAATCATCAAAACGCGGTGCGCCTCCTGCGAACGGGATGGCGCGCCGCTTCATTTTGATTTACGCTTTCATCATTGCTCTGTTTCACTCAAGAATCGAAGGGTCTCCTCGACGATCCGGTCGGAGAGCTGCCAGTAGATGCCGCTATGGCCGGCGGGTAGCTCCACGACTTTGCCGTGATCCAGATCTTTTGTCAGGCGGGTGCGCTCCTGCACAGCCCACTTATAGGCTTCTCCGAGCCGGTCGGGTGGTGCGGCCTGCACCATCAATACAGGCAGGTCCTTCGGAAAGCCAACGTCCAGCAGGGCTGTCATATTGCCTTCAATGGCCTTGTACTCATTTTCCAGCGTCGGATTGCCGTAATTCCAGCCAGTCACTGTGGCGATCAGCCGCTCATCCTCCCTGGAATAGGTGCCATCCGGCGCGCCGCTGATCAGAAGCGGATTGAACCACAGCGCGGCGCGCAGGATTCCCACGTTTCTGAGCATGGGGAGAATCCCGACGGTGGGCATGGCGTCGCCATGCTCCCTGGCCTGGATCAGTCCCCTGGGCAGCGTGGTATCCAGCGCAATGATGGCTTTGAGCTCATCGCGGTGGGTTTGCGCGTAGGCCATCGCATAGATGCCGCTCATAGAGTGCGGAACGAGCACATAGGGAGGCTCGATACCAGCCATTTTCAGGGCTTCACGGATCTCCTCCACCACATTTTCCGCGGTGCGGGGCGCAGATGTGGTCTCGCTCCAGCCATAGCCAAAATACTCCACAACAGCTACCCGTCCATGCTTGGCAAGACGGGACCAAAGGGGCTTGTACTCCAGCATCGGTTCACCGATTCCACCAC
>JAEVZE010000283.1 GCA_023392395.1 Bacillota bacterium | reverse complement strand
CCCCCACCCTTAAGCTCCAAACTTGAAGCGGTGAACGCGAAAGCGCCCGTCCGCCCAACCGGAAGAACCGTATGCAACTTTACCGGCCATGATACCTTCCGCCCCGCCGTCTGTCAAGCACGCGCGGGAAAGACCACGGAATTTAACGCTACGCCACGAAGCAGAACGGATGTCCCTCCGGGTCGATCAGGACGATCCACCTGTCGGAATATTGGGTTTCGGCCACCTTCGCTCCGTAAGTCACCGCGTGGGCGACGGCTTCCTGTATCCGCGCCTTCCCCACCACGAAGTCCAGATGCGCCATCTGCTGCTGCGCGCCGTTTTCCTCCGGCCAGACCGGCGGCAGGTAGTCCTCGTTCTTCTGGAAGGCGATGTCGCTGCCGCCGCCGGGCGGCGCGATTTCGACCCAGTAGTCGCCCTCCGAATAGCCCTTCTGCCAGCCCAGCATGCGAATGTAGAATTTGGAAAGCGCCTCGATGTCCCGGCAGTCCAGCACGACGGCCTTCATCCGGATCGGAAGCAAATCGCCCATACTCTATCCTCCGTGGAGTCGCGCTATTCCTGCGTTCTGAAGGGGTTGGGGTAGTTGATGGAAATCAGGCGCGCGGGCTTGTTGGTCAGGTTGACCCAGTTGTGGGGCAGGTTGGAGCGGATCTGGATGCTGTCGCCGGGGTAGAGCGTGTGGCGCGCGCCGTCCAGGTACACGGTGACGATGCCCTCCAGCACGTAGGTGAATTCCTCGCCCTCGTGGCTGTACATCTCGATCTGCTCTTCCTCCAGCGTCGCCTGCGGCATCAGGAGAAAGAGCCTGGGCAGCATTTCAAACCCGGCGGGGTCGTTACTCAATACATACTGGATGATCTGCGGGGAGACGGGCGTGGCGCGCAGGTCAAAGCCGTGCACCACCGGCTCCGGGCCGGGGCCTTGCACGACGTTGAAGAAGCTGGAAAGGTCCGCGCCCAGGATGTGGGCGAGCCCGGCCAGCGTGTCGATGGCGATGGACGACATGCCCCGCTCCAACTGGGACAAAAAGCCCACCGACAGGCCGGATTCGTCTGAGAGCTGCTTGAGCGTCAGCTTCTTGGCCATTCTGAGGCTTCGAATGTGCGCGCCAATCATCGCATTCTGGTTCATCCGGCGTACCCCCTGTTCTTTCGTTTCACTATAGCCGATTTGCCACGGCCTGTCAAGGAAAAATGCGGGCTTTAGGCCCACGCGTTTCATGCTCGTGAATTTTTTCCGGAATCGATTGACACAGGCCCTATAATAGGAGTAAAATCCTGCGTAAGGGGGCCTGATCCCCGCATGCAAAATTCACGAAAATGAATTTCGGAGGCGCACACATTGCACACGGCGCTGGTGGTCAACGTACAGAGATTCTCGCTGCACGACGGGCCGGGCGTGCGCACCACCATCTTTTTCAAAGGGTGCCCTCTCACGTGCCTTTGGTGCCACAATCCGGAGAGCCAGTCGTTTCAACCGGAGGTCATGTTCTTCCCCGAGCGCTGCGTGAACTGCGGGCGCTGCCGGGGGATGGAAGAAACCGCCGAGGGCGCTGAGGGCTGTGCGTTTGACGCCAGAGTGCTGGTGGGCGAGGCGTACACGGCGGAGGAGCTGCTTCAGATCGCGTTGCGCGATCAAGGACTGTACGATCAGACCGACGGCGGCGTCACATTGTCGGGCGGCGAGGTCATGGCGCAGGACGCCGGCTTCCTCACGGAACTTCTGACGCTTATGAAAAAGCGGGGCGTTCACGCGGCCATCGACACCTGCGGGTACGCGCCGTGGGAGAAGTTCGAAAAGATTCTGCCGCTGACTGGGCTGTTTCTCTACGATCTCAAGGCGCTGGACCCGGCGCTGCACCAGAAACTCACCGGCGCGGACAACGCGCTGATTCTAGAAAATCTCAAGCGGCTGGCCCAGGCCGGCGCGAACCTGAACCTGCGCATTCCGGTGGTGCCGGGCGCGAACGCCGATGAAGGCGAGATGCGCGCGCTGGCGGAATTCGCGTTCAAAACCTGCGGGCCGGTGGCCGTGAACCTGCTGGCATACCATAAAGTGGGCAGTGACAAGGCGGAGCGGCTTGGCAGGGATCAGGTGATGTTTGAACCTCCGTCGGCGGAGGAAATGGCGCATTTGCAAGCAATATGGCGGGATGCGGGGTTTGACCGCGTCCTGATCGGCGGATGAGGAGGGCGTAAAATGGAAGCGGCTGTCAAAAAAAGGGGCCTGAACGAGCGCGTCCAGATGCTGCGGGAGCGCAGCATGTTGACCGAACCCGCGATCTGCATGGAGCGGGCGCTGATCGAGACCGAGACCTACAAGCAGTACGAGGGCAAGGTTTCGATCCCGGAACTGCGCGCGCTTTCGCTCTTCCGCTATATGGAGAACCGCTCGCTGTATCTGGGCGAGGGGGAGCTGATCGTGGGCGAAAAGGCGGACGGCCCGCAGAAGGCGCCCACCTTCCCGGAGCTGTGCTGCCATACGCTGGAAGACATGCGCATCATGGACGCCCGCGAGCTGATCTCCTTCAAAGTCACCGGAGACGCGCTCCAGCAGCAGGAGGAGACTGTCATCCCCTACTGGTCGGGCCGCTCCATCCGCGAAAAGCTGCTCTCGTCGATGACCCAGGAATGGCGGGACTGCTACGCGGCGGGCATCTTCACCGAATTCATGGAGCAGCGCGGCCCCGGCCACACCGTCGGCTCCAACAAAATCTACGAAAAGGGCTTTCTGGACTACAAAGAGGAGATTCAGGCGTCGCTTTCCGCTCTCGATCCGCTGACGGACCTTGACGCCCAGAAAAAGGCCGAGCAGCTGCGCGCCATGTCCATCGCCTGCGACGCCATCATGCTGTTGGGGCAGCGCTACGCGGCGCTTGCCCGGGAGATGGCCGCGGCCGAAAAGAATCCGGTCCGCAAGGTCGAGCTGACCCAGATCGCCGAAAACTGCGAAGTCGTCCCGGCCCACGCGCCGAAAACCTACTGGCAGGCGATCCAGATGTACTGGTTCGTGCACCTGGGCGTGACCACGGAGCTCAACCCCTGGGATGCCTACAGCCCCGGCCGCCTGGACCAGCACCTGTTCCCGTTCTACAAAGCGGACGTGGCGGAAGGCGCGCTGGACGACGAACGCGCGCTGGAACTGCTCGAATGCCTGTGGGTCAAGTTCAACAACCAGCCCGCGCCGCCAAAAGTCGGCGTAACGCTGAAGGAGAGCGGCACCTACACCGATTTTGCCAACATCAACACCGGCGGCATCGCGCCCGACGGCTCCGACGGCGTGAACCCGGTCAGCTACCTGATTCTGGACTGCATGGACGAGATGCGGCTGTTGCAGCCCTCTTCCAACGTGCAGATCTCGAAAAAGACGCCGCGCCATTTCCTGAAGCGCGCCTGCGAGGTCTCCCGGCAGGGCTGGGGCCAGCCCGCCTTCTACAACACCGAGGCCATCGTGCAGGAGCTGATGAACGCCGGCAAGACCCTGGAAGACGCCCGGAAGGGCGGCACCAGCGGCTGCGTGGAGACCGG
>JAEVZE010000186.1 GCA_023392395.1 Bacillota bacterium | reverse complement strand
GAGGCGGTGCAGGAGATGCTCACCGCCGAGCAGGGCTAGCGAATGTTTGGGCGAAAGAAGAAGGCGGCGATGCTTGCGCTGTTCGGCGCGGCGGGCGAGGAAGTCTACCGCGGCGAGCTCGCGGCCTGGGAGCTGCCGGAGCGCGAGGTGGTCCGCTTGAGCATCCGATATTTTGACGATCCCGAGCCCTGTGAGATCCATCGCGCGGCGGTTTGCCAGCGGGCATTTCTGGAAGTGATTGAGGCGCACCTGGGCGCGGCACTTACGCCGGTGGAGCGCCTGGGCGCGGAAAAGGCCGCCTGGTTTCCCGGAGCGGCGCGGTTTTCCGTATGGGAGGAGGAGCGGTGAGACGGCTTTTCGCGCTGATCGCGGCGCTGATCCTGATCGCGCTGCCCGCCGCGGCGGAAGCGCATAAAGTGGATTACTATTTCCGCAGCTACTGCGAGAGCTGCGATCCGGCGGAGGACTTCGCCGCCCAGTTCAAGGCGCTGACCGGTGTCGTCTTAAGCGACTGCGAGTTTCACGCCTACAACGTGGTGACCGCTTCCGGGGAGAGCGCGCTCCAGGCGGCGATGGCGCAATACGGCCTTTCAGACGAAGTGCTGCCCATGGCCGTGGTGGATGGAAAGGTGTACCGGGGGGCCAACGAGCTGAACGAAAAACTGCCGCCGGACGCTCTCCAGTGGGGCGGTGGCACCGTCAGCCAGGTGGTGTACCTGTACACGCCCGCCTGCGAGAGCTGCGCCCGGGCGGAGACCGCGCTCGAGGCGCTGCCCCAAACCGTAACGGTGAAGCGGGGCGGCCTTTCGTTTGTCTCCGAGGTCCGGGTGACCCGGTATGACGTGACGAAGGAGAGCGCCGTCGCGGACGCGCTGTTTACCGCCTACGCCGTCCCGGAAGAAAGGCGCATAACGCCCGCGGTGTTCCTGCCGGGCAGGGCGCTTACGGGCATCGGCGAGATCGAACAATCCCTCGCTTCCTATGTCTCGCTGGGCTGGGCGGTGGGCGAAGTGTCCGCCGTTCCCGCTAAAGCGGAGCCCATGAACGCGGCCGGGCTTCTGGGCACGCTGGCGGCGGGGCTGGTGGCGGGGTTCAACGGCTGCGCGCTGTCGATGCTTCTGATGTTCGTGTCGCTGGTACTGAGCCTCCGGGAGAACGCCTGGCCCGCGGTGGCCGCGTTCCTTCTGGCAAAGCTCGCCTGCTGCCTTGCGATCGGCTCGATGCTGCTCGGGGTCCTGCAGGCGCTGAACCCGACTTGGCTTGCGCCCGCCGTCCGGATCTTCCTGACGGCCGCGACGGTCCTTCTGGCGGTCCTCACGCTGCGGGACGCCTGGTTCGCCCGAAAGGGCGACCTGGGCCGTATGAAAAATCAGCTCCCGGCAGGGCTTCGCGGGAAGCTCCACCGCGCGATGCGCGCGCTGGCCGGGAAAAAGCTTCTGGTCCCGGCCTCCATCGCGCTGGGCTTTCTGGTGGCTGCGGGGGAATTTTTGTGCGCGGGCCAATTGTACCTGGCGCGCCTGGTAGGCGCAGCCGGTTGGACGGGCGGGGCGCGGCTTTTAAACCTCCTCGTCTACTGCCTGGGCTTCCTCGCGCCGTCCACGGCCATCGCCGCCGCGATCCTCATGGGGCGCTCGGCCGGGGCGGTGTCCATGGCCCTGGCCCGGCATATCGCGCTCGTCAAGCTCCTGACCGCCGCCGCGATGCTGCTTCTGGTCGCGCTGGCGTGGGTGGTATAACACAGATTGCGGAGGAAAAGACATGAACAACATCCTGCTCGAAGTGTGCTGCGGCAGCGCCGACGACGTCATCCAGGCGAATCTTGGCGGCGCGGACCGCGTGGAGCTCAATTCCTGCCTGTTTCACGGCGGCCTGACGCCCTCCGTGGGCGAATTGATTGTGGCCAAGAACAACGTGCCGATCCCGGTCATGACCATGATACGGCCCCGGCAGGGCGGCTTCTGCTACACCGGCGCGGAGTTTCAAACGGCGCTGGCGGACGCCGAGGTGCTGTTAAAGTACGGCTCTGACGGGCTGGTGTTCGGCTTTCTGAACGCCGACGGCACGCTGGACGAGGAGAAATGCCGCGACCTGGTGGCCCTGGCGGGCAATAAAGAAACGGTGTTCCACCGGGCGATCGACGTGACGCCCGATTGGCGCAAAGCCCTCGAGCGCCTGATTCACATCGGCGTCACGCGAGTACTGACCAGCGGCCAGGCGCCGGACGTGTTCTACGGCACCGACGTCATCCGCGAGATGGTCGCCTTCGCGCAAGGCGCCATCCAGATTCTGCCCGGCGCGGGCGTAAACGTCAAAAACATCGACCGTGTCATTCAGGAGACTGGGTGCACGCAGATTCACGCGGCCCGGTTTGCCCGCCGCCTAGACTTCTCCACGCGCAACAACCAGGAGATCTTCTTCGGCGGCGCGCTGTATCCCCCGGAGGACGGCTACGACGTGACTGACCGCGCGTACATCACCCAGCTGCATCATCATTGCAAGGAGTAATGCCCACGCTTCGGCGCCGTACGGAAAAGGCCCGGAATCATTGGATTCCGGGCCTTCCCTTATGGCGGAGGGATTGAACCCTCCGCTTAGTCGCCTGCGCGATTTCCAGGTGTGTAAAGCGCCCAACTGCGCCACCCTTGATCCCGGGCGAGATTTGCCGCCGGGCACGCGCTGGATCAACCCATGTCCTTGCAGCCGTCGGGCCAGTAGCGGTAGGAAATCAGCGCGTAGTCGGCGGCAGCGAATTCCAACTCGTGCTCCACACCGCCGGACATGCTGACCACGTAGCTGATGCTGGTGATCTTGCTCTCGCCCTGGTTGAAATTGTCGTCGTCACTTAAGTAACAGCGGGCATTGATGACGGCCTTCTTAGGTTTTCTGCCCCCTTCGAACAGTGCCTGCACAGTTTCGATGGCCTTGCGCTTCAGGTCTGCCTTCACCTGCTTGACGGTCTTGCCCTCGGGCAAAGCCAGGTCATTTGGGATGTTGCGATAAGCCGATTCCAGCACGCCGTCCTCGGCGTTAATTTGAAGTGCGCAGCCCTCATAGGAATCGCCATCGATCTCCCGGACCAGCATGTCCTCCGGACCGAACTGCACCCGCCACAGCGCCCTGGGGCCATCGTTTTCAAAGATCGCCCCGTCCTCAAGCGTCGCAAACGCCGACAGGCCACTCACGTCCCAGCCAAACAGCTTCGTGGTCCACTCCTTCGCGGCCTCCACGGCCTTCTGCTGGGTGATCATGTCCGGCGCCTTCTGAAGCAGCGCCTGGCGGGTGAGTGTGTCGGTCAGCCCAATGTAGTGCAACATCTCGTCGTCCGTAAGTTCGTACTGCATGGGCAGGTGGATGGTCGCGGCGCCCTCGTCGAACCACAGACCGCCGTCCGACGGCTCCGACGTACTGAGCGGCATCATCGGGCGAATTCCGCTGAGCATGTAGTCGGTCCTGAGCCAGGCGAGCCGGGCGTACTCGTCTTCGCAGAGTGAGCGGGATAAAGTATACTGCGGGGTCTTCTCCTCCTTCATCCACGAAAAGTCACGGAACATGAGATAGTAACTGCTGTCGACGTTCGCGCCGTCCGCGTTCCGTAAAACCTGCCGCATCAGCGGCATGGCGGCCTCCCGCGTCAGCGGTTCATCCCCGACGCACACGATGACCGTGCCCAAATCGATCAGGATGGTGCCGGGCTCGCCGTCGCCGACAGGGTAATACTGGGAGAGCCTGGCCCTGTACTTTGGGTCATCGCCGTTCTCTACAATCGCTTCGATCAGCCGGTCCTGGGCGTGCTGGGTGTAGGTGACCGCGGCGGCTTCGCCGACAATACGCAGTTTTTCCAGGCTGTGCATGTCGCTGTCCAGTGCATTCCACATTTCCTGTTCTTCCTCGCTCAGCGGACGGGAGAACTTGAGTTCATAGGGTTTTCCAAACCCCTCCGGCGGCTCTGGCAGCGGGACGCGGTTGGTGACGGCCACAGTAGGCTGAATAACGACCTCGCCCTCCGGCAGTTCTTGGGCAAAGGCCAGGAGCCTGGGCAACCATAGCGCGTTGCCGACCAGCAGTGTCAGGATCGCCAGCGCGGCCAGGATACCATGCTTGTTCTTCACATTTCATCCCCCTCTCTTGTCGCGAATCCGGCTTCCGGTTCGCGCTTCCATTTTGAGGGATGAACGGTATCCGGGTCTTCACCGGGCTGTAACCAGGTTGTAAACTCCGCCCGGATGGTGGTGCCAACACCCGGCTTGCTTTCGATCATGAGCGCCGCACCGTGGGCGTCCGCGATCTGCTAGACCAGCGTCAGCCCCAGCCCCGCACCGCCGTCGGCACGGCCGCGGGCCTTGTCGGTGCGGTAAAAGGCTTCGGTGGCGTGCGCGGCCTGCTCTGCCGTCATGCCGCGTCCGTGATCCGTAACTTCGAAATACGGGATGCCCTCGTGCGCTCCAGCGGTCAGTTCGACGGCCTGACTGGACGCGGAGGCGCGGGCGGCGTTGACGATTAGGTTGATCAGCAGTGATTCGATCAGTACCTCGTCGCAGACAAGGCTGTCTACGTGGCAGGACGCCTCCAGCCACAGGCCCTTTTCCACGAGTTCCGCGGAAACGGACCGGATTACATGATCCATCAGCCGCCTGACCGGCACTTCCTTGACCTCAATGCCGTCCTGCCTGAGGCCAGTCAGCTGAAGCAGCGCCTCGCTCATCTTCTGCATCCGCTGGCTTTCGGTGGCGATGTAGTGAAGCGCCTTTCTCTGGTCGGCTTCGTCCATCGGCTGGGTCAAAAGCGACCGGGCGTAGCCGCCGATGGCGGTGACAGGCGTTCGCATCTCGTGGGCCAGGTTATCCGCGAAGCGCTGGTTGCGCCCGGCGGACTGGCCGAGTTCCTCCAGGTGGCGTTGCGTGGTCTGCGCCATGCGGTTAAAGCCCTCGGACAACTGCGTGAGCTCCCCGCCGCCCGAGGCGCGCACCCGCGCGGAGAAGTCCCCCGCCATCGCGCGGCGCATCGCCTGTGTCAACCGGGCAACCGGGGCCAATAGCCCCGCCAGCAGCAGCCAGGAGAACCCCATCAGCAGCGCGGAGGCGATCAGCGCCATCCCCAGCATCTGCCGGGAAAGCTGGCGGTTCATCTCAATCAGAGGCGTAAGGCTCACGGCGCTGACCAGTGTGATGTCCTCATTCGGCGCGGGCAGGCTGGAGGCCGCCAGCAGCCATGCCCCGCTGACGGCGGTACGCCTGAGGCCGTCGGAGCGCAGCATCCCCTCCGGCACTGGCGCGGGGGCCTCCCCCAGCGCGGGTTCGCCGTCCACGTACCAGGAGAGGCTGACCTCCGCCTGGCCGCGCACCAGTTGGTTGTGCACCACCGGCAGCGTGTTCTGCACATCCGCCCCTTCCGGCAGCGCCCGCAGCTGGCTGGACGCGGACTGGGCCAGCTGGTAGTGCGTCGCCAGCGTTCGGGCGCGCTCCCGAGCGAGGTTCAACTGCGTGCTCTGCCGGACCACCAGGAAGAGGCAAACGTCCAGCGCCACGGTCAGAAGGAGCAGCACGCAAAGGAGCAGCCGGGCGCGAAAGCTCATTTCTCCCCCTCCAGCCGGTAGCCCGCCCGATGGGCGGTGGTAATATACTTCTCCCAACCCAGCTTCTTTCGAAGCCGCTGGATGTGCACGTCCACCGTGCGGGTTTCGCCCATGAAGTCGATGCCCCACACCTGCGAGAGCAGCTGCTCCCGGGTGAACACGGCGCCCGAACGGCGGACGAGGGCCATCAGAAGCTGAAACTCCCGGTTGGTCAGCAGAATCTCGATACCGTCCCGCAGCACCCGCTGCTCGTCCGGCCGGATGACGATGCCGTGCATCAGAATCTCCGCCTCCCCCGGCGAGATCCGCCTGAGCAGCGCCTCCACCCGCGCCACCAACTCCAGCGGCTCGAAGGGTTTCACCAGGTAATCGTCCGCGCCAGCCATGAGCCCCGTCACCCGGTCGTTCAGGTCCGCCCGGGCGGACACGATGATCACCGGCAGCCGCCGCTCCCGCACGCGCGGGAGT
>JAEVZE010000206.1 GCA_023392395.1 Bacillota bacterium | reverse complement strand
CCGCCGGGGCACCGCCCCGCACCCCGCCAGGGGAGAATCATGCTCCCCTGGACCCCATCGCAAAGGGAAATAAAAAAAGACTGCTCTCGCGATTGCGGGGGCAGTTTTTTTGTGCCATATGGATTGGGCTCCATTTCATGGGGGTTCGGGGGACGCAGCCATCGAATTCGCCGGAAGCCGTTCCGCGGCTTTCCGGCGGATAGAGGCTGCCGGAGGGCGACATGCGCGGCCAAAGGCTGCCTATTCATATTGAAGCGCAGGCTCGACCGTGAACGAAGTTCACAGAGCCTGCGCCGTTCCCATCGCATCGGAAGATGCGAAGCAAATTCCGATGCTATAAGTTCAATTGACGGATGTACTCCGCCATCAGCGCGTTGACGATGGAGACGGCGGCGCTGGTGCCGCCCCGCTTGCCGCGCACGACGATGGCCGGGATGTCGCTCTCCCAAATGCGCTCCTTGAGCTGCACCACGCTGGCAAAGCCGGTGGGCGCGGCCAGTGCCACCAGATCGCCCACGCCGTCGCCCTGATGGCGGCGCAGAAGCCTGTCCAGCGCGGTGGGGGCGCTGCCCACCACCAAGAGCTTTGCGCCCGGCTGGGACAGCGCGAAGTCCAGCGCGACTTCGGCACGGGTGGTGCGGCGCTGTTCGGCCAGTGCGATGACCCGGGGGTCGTCGATGTAACAAACGGTGGAAACGCCCAGCTTGCGGGCGCTCTGCTTGTCAATATCGGAAAGCGCAAGCGCGGTGTCGCAGATGATCGAGCCTCCGGTCATCATGACGCGGCGAACCAGCGTGAGCGCGGTCGGGCTGAAATGAATACCTTGCGCCAGCGCTTCGTCACCCGTTTCGGCCTTGACGTGCTCCATAATCGCCGCCATTTCACTGGTGACATAGGGCATGGCCGTATTGTGCCGGGCCTTGAGCGCTGATTTTCTCTGCATATGCGCATACCTTCCTTGCGTGACGAGTCGGTGGTCTTTATGAAAAAAGAGTGCCTGCGATGACGCAAACACTCGTTTTCGTTTTCCGCTATTCAATCTTAGCAAAATACATCGATAGTTGTCAAGTCAACACAACGAAGATAAGGAAACAGCGCTAAAACATAACTTATCGAAAATGATACCGTCAAATCCTACGAAACGGAGATTACGAAATCATCACCTTTTATGTCGACCGTCAGGTGGCTTCGGGGCGGCGCTTGATCTGCGATGATCATGCGGCTGATAGGCGTTTCCACACGGCGCTGCAGGCTGCGGCGCAAGGGGCGCGCGCCAAACACCGGGTCGTAGCCGATCTCCGTTATCAATTCTTTCGCGGCGGGGGTCAATGTAACCGTCAGCTGTCGCTCAGACAGCCTTTGGTTGAGCTCCGCCACCATCAGGTCTATAATCTTCCCAATTTCGTCCCGCGTCAACGGCTTATAGAACACGATTTCGTCCAATCGGTTGATAAATTCCGGACGAAATTGTGTCTTTAAGAGCCGTTCCACCGCCGCGCGGGCGGAAGGGGTGATCTGACCGCTCCCATCGATGCCCTCCAGGATGTAGTTGGAGCCCAGGTTCGAGGTCAGAATGATGATGGTGTTTTTGAAGTCCACCGTGCGGCCCTGGGAGTCGGTGATGCGCCCGTCATCCAGCACCTGCAGCAGGATGTTGAACACGTCCGGGTGCGCCTTCACGACCTCGTCGAACAGCAGCACGCAGTAAGGCTTGCGGCGGACCGCCTCGGTCAGCTGGCCACCCTCTTCGTAGCCGACGTATCCCGGAGGCGCTCCGACCAGCCTGGATACGCTGAACTTCTCCATGTACTCGGACATGTCGATGCGCACCAGGTTGTGTTCGTCGTCAAACAGCGCCTGCGCCAGTGCCTTGGCCAATTCTGTCTTGCCCACGCCGGTGGGGCCCAGGAACAGGAAGGAGCCGATGGGCTTGTCAGGGTCCGCGATGCCCGCGCGGGAGCGCAGGATGGCCTGGCTGACCAGCGACACGGCCTCGTCCTGGCCGATCACCCGGTTGTGCAGGATGTCCTCCAGGTGCAAAAGCTTTTCGCGCTCGCCCTCCATGAGCTTGGCCACCGGGATGCCCGTCCAGCGAGATACGATTCTCGCGATCTCGTCCTCGGTCACCTTGTCGCGCAGCAGCGTCGTCGCGCCCTTGTTCTTCTCGGCGAGCGCCTCCTCCTGCTCCAATTGCTGGGTCAGGGTCGGCAGCCGGCCGTACTTGAGTTCCGCCGCCTTGTTCAAGTCGTACTGGCGCTGGGCCAATTCGATTTCGGCGTTGACCTTCTCGATCTCCTCGCGGATCTTTTGCACCGTGCCGATGGCACCCTTCTCCCGCTCCCAGCGGGCCTTCATCTCCTTGAACTGTTCGCGCATGTCGGCCAGTTCCTTCTGGATTTCGGCCAGATGCTCTTTCGCGAGCGCTCCGGTCTCCTTTTTGAGCGCGGCTTCCTCGATCTCGTGCTGCATGATCTTGCGGGAAATCTCGTCCAATTCGGTGGGCATGGAGTCGATCTCGGTGCGGATCATCGCGCAGGCCTCGTCCACGAGGTCGATGGCCTTGTCGGGCAGGAAGCGGTCGGACACATAGCGATTAGACAGCGTCGCCGCCGCGATCAGCGCCTGGTCGGTGATCTTGACACCGTGGAACACTTCATAGCGCTCCTTGAGGCCGCGCAGGATCGATATCGTGTCCTCCACGGTGGGCTCGCCCACGAGGACCGGCTGGAACCTTCGCTCGAGGGCCGCGTCCTTTTCGATGTACTTGCGGTATTCGTCCAGCGTCGTCGCGCCGATGCAGTGCAGTTCTCCCCTGGCCAGCATGGGCTTGAGCAAATTGCCCGCGTCCATTGAGCCCTCGGTCTTGCCCGCGCCCACGATCAGGTGCAACTCGTCGATGAACAGGATGATGCGGCCCTCGGACTTCTTGATCTCCTGAAGAACCGCTTTGAGGCGTTCTTCGAACTCGCCGCGGAATTTTGCGCCCGCGATCAGCGCGCCCATGTCCAGCGAGAAGATCTGCCGGTCCTTCAGGGAATCCGGCACGTCGCCCCGCACGATGCGCTGAGCCAGCCCCTCGGCGATGGCGGTCTTGCCCACGCCGGGCTCGCCGATCAGGACGGGGTTGTTCTTGGTCTTGCGGGACAGGATGCGCACGACGTTACGAATCTCGGTGTCCCGGCCGATCACCGGGTCGAGCTTTTGCTTGCGCGCCAGGTCCACCAGGTCCTGACCATACTTTTTCAGCGCGTCGTAGGTGGCCTCCGGCTGGTCACTGGTCACCCGCTGGCCGCCGCGCACGGATTGCAGCGCGGTCAGGAGCGCGTCTTTGCGCAGATTGAAGCGCCGGAACAGCTCCTTCATGGAGGGGCCGGCGGTGTCAAACAGCGCTAGCAGGATGTGCTCCACCGACACGTACTCGTCGGTCATGCGCTCCGCCGCCTGTTCGGCCTCCACCAGCGTCCTGTCCAGGTCCGGCGAGACATACACCGTGCCCTGCGCCCGGCCGCCGCCCGTCACCTTGGGGATGCGCGCGATCAACTGCTCACAAGCGGAAATCACCTGCGTTGGGTCTGCGTTCAGCTTCTTCAGAAGCTCCGGAATCAGCCCGCCCTCCTGGTCCGTCAGCGCGTACAAAAGGTGGGGCTGATCCACCTGCTGATTTTGATATTGAATGGCGATATTCTGCGCCTGCTGGATCGCCTCCAGCGATTTCTGCGTAAACTTCTGCGCGTTCATGGGAACAACCTCCCCTTTCTCTGGACTGATCTTCTTTGACCATTATAGTTTGGCGGGCAGGAAAAGTCAAATTACAATTGCGTTATTTTGCCCGCCGGACCGCCGGAAAACCCGTACATTGGCGGCGCGGATTCGATTAATTCTACGGAAAACGCGCGCCGGGGGTTGAACGGAGGTCCAAAAGCATGTATAGTGGAAGGGCACAAGTTTTCACTCTATCTGTGGTATGGAGGAATGCGCCATGATCGATTTTGCCACCATCCGCGCGACCGATCCGGAGACGGCCGACGCAATGCAGCTTGAACTGAATCGGCAGCGCCAGCACATTGAGCTGATCGCTTCCGAAAACTTCGTGAGCCCGGCGGTGCTGGCCGCGATGGGCTCCCACTTGACCAATAAATACGCCGAAGGCTACCCTGGAAAGCGCTACTACGGTGGCTGCGAGTGCGTGGACATCGTGGAAAACCTTGCGCGGGACCGCGCCTGCCAGCTGTTTGGCGCCGAGCACGCCAACGTACAGCCCCACTCGGGCGCGCAGGCGAACCTGGCGGTTTATTTTGGTCTTCTTGAGACGGGCGATACCATCCTGGGCATGAACCTGTCTCACGGCGGCCACCTGACCCACGGAAGCCCGGTCAACATGTCCGGAAAAAACTACAACTTCGTGCCCTACGGCGTCCGCGAGGGTGATGAGACCATCGACTACGACGCGCTCAAGAAGCTGGCGTTGGAAGTCAAGCCCAAGATGATCGTAGCGGGTGCCAGCGCATACCCCCGCGCCATCGATTTTAAGGCCTTCCGCGAGATCGCGGACGCGTGCGGCGCGCTTCTGATGGTGGACATGGCCCACATCGCGGGACTCGTCGCGGCGGGCGAGCACATGAGCCCGGTGCCCTACGCGGACATCGTGACCACCACCACACACAAGACGCTGCGTGGCCCCCGCGGCGGCATGATCCTGTGCCGCGAGCAGTACGCGAAGGCCATCGACAAGGCCATCTTCCCCGGCACCCAGGGCGGCCCGCTGATGCACGTCATCGCGGCCAAGGCGGTGTGCTTCAAGGAGGCGGCGGGGGAGGACTTCAAGGCCTACCAGCACCAGAT
>JAEVZE010000109.1 GCA_023392395.1 Bacillota bacterium | reverse complement strand
GCGTGGTATCCAGGCGCGATTCTACCGGGAACTGGTCGGGGCGGGTGTGGAGAGCCATTGCGATCTCCTCCAGCGCCGCGTTGCCCGCGCGCTCGCCGATGCCGTTGATGGTGCCCTCCACCTGCGTCGCGCCCGCGGCCACCGCGGCCAGCGAGTTTGCCACCGCCATGCCCAGATCGTTGTGGCAGTGAACGGCCAGGGTTACGTCGTCGATGCCCGGCACGTGTTCCTTCAGGTAGCGGATGAGGCCGGCCATCTCGGAAGGCGACGAGTAGCCCACCGTGTCCGGGATGTTGATGGTGGTCGCGCCCGCCTTGATGGCGGTCTCGACGGCCCTGGCCAGGAACTCCGGCTCGCTGCGGGTGGCGTCCTCGGCGGAGAATTCCACATCCTGGCACTTGCTCCGGGCGTAGGAGACCATCTCTTCGATGATGCCCAGCACCTTATCGGGGGCCATTTTCAGCTTATACTCCATGTGCACGGGCGACGTCGCGATGAACACGTGGATGCGGGGCGATACGGCGTCCTTCAGCGCGTCCCACGCGGCGTCGATGTCCTTGACGGTGGCCCGCGCAAGCCCCGCGACGGTGGTGCGCTTGAGCGTTGCGGCAATCTTCCGTACCGATTCGAAGTCGCCCGGCGAGATGACCGGGAAGCCCGCCTCGATCACGTCCACGCCCAGCTTTTCCAGCGCGCGGGCGATTTCCAACTTTTCATTCAGCGACATGCTGCATCCGGGGGCCTGCTCGCCATCGCGCAGCGTGGTATCGAAGAACCTGACCTGCTTTTTCATGGGGGGATTCACCCTCCTATTGATAATATTCCGCCTTTATCGGCCGATTGGGCCAGCGCGGCGTAGCGCTTTAAGTACCCGGTGAGCTCCGGTCTCGGGATGGGCTGCCAGACGGATAGCCGCTCGGCCAGCACTTCCTCGGGCACGTTCAGGCATAGTCGCCTGCCCGGGATGTCGATCTCGATTACGTCGCCTTCCTGGATCAGCGCAATGGTTCCGCCGCTGGCCGCCTCCGGCGATACGTGGCCGATGGCCGCGCCGCGGGTGGCCCCGGAGAACCTGCCGTCGGTGATCAGCGCCACGCTGTCACCAAGGCCCATGCCCACAATGGCGGAGGTGGGTGAAAGCATCTCCCGCATGCCGGGGCCGCCCTTGGGGCCCTCGTAGCGGATGACCACCACGTCGCCGGGCTTGATCTTCCCGCCGAAGATCGCCTGAATGGACTGTTCCTCGTCGTCAAACACGCGGGCAGGGCCAACATGCGTCAGCATCTTGGGGTCCACCGCGCTCTGCTTGACCACCGCGCCGTTCGGAGCGAGGTTGCCATAGAGCACCGCGAGGCCGCCGGTCTTCTGGTAGGGGTCTTCGATCGGGCGGATGACGGCGGGGTTTTTGACCGTGACGCCTTCGAGGCTCTCGGCAAAAGTCTTTCCGGAGGCGTTCAGCGCGCTGCCGTCGATGAGCCCCGCCTTCAAAAGCTGCGCCATCACCGCGTACACGCCGCCCGCGTTGTACAAATCCTGCATGTGGTGGTGGCCGGCCGGGGCCAGATGGCAGAGGTTGGGCGTCCTGGCGCTGGCCTCGTTAATCATCGCAAGGTCAAAGGGCACGTCCGCCTCGGAGCAGATGGCCGCAAGGTGCAGCGCGGAGTTGGTGGAACAGCCCAGCGCCATGTCCACCGCCAGCGCGTTCTTGACGGCGGTCTTCGTCAGGATGTCGCGGGCGCGGATGTTCTTTTCCAGCAGCTTCATCACCTGTTCGCCGCTCTCCTTGGCGAAGCGGATGCGCCTGGCGTACACGGCGGGGATGGTGCCGTTGCCGGGGAGCGAAAGGCCCAGCGCCTCGGTCAGGCAGTTCATGGAGTTGGCGGTGAACATGCCCGAACAGGAGCCGCAGCCGGGGCAGGCGGATTCCTCGACTTCCAGAAGGTCCGCCTCGCAGATGGTCCCGGCCTTAAGCTGGCCGACCGCCTCGAACACGCTGTTCAGGTCCATCGGGCCGTTCTTCCCGTCCAGCGACAGCATCGGCCCGCCGGACACGAACAGGCAGGGCAGGTTGAGCCGCGCTGCCGCCATCAGCATGCCGGGCACGATCTTGTCGCAGTTGGGGATGAACACCAGCGCGTCGAAGCAGTGGGCGCGGGCCATGCACTCCACCGAGTCCGCGATCAGTTCGCGGGTGCACAGCGAGTACTTCATGCCCTCGTGCCCCATGGCGATGCCGTCGCACACGCCGATGGTGTTGAATTCCAGCGGAGTGCCGCCCGCCGCCAGCACGCCGTCTTTGACGGCTCTGGCGATCAGGTTCAGGTGGGCGTGGCCGGGCACCACTTCGTTGAAGGAGTTGACGATGCCGATGATGGGCCGCGCGATCTGCGCGTCGGTCAGACCCGTGGCTTTGAGCAGCGACCTGTGGGGTGCCCGCTCGGCGCCTGCCTTGATCCGGTCCGAATACATGGCCTTACTCCCCTTTTCTCTTGTCGGGATTCCAGCTCATCTTGGAGCGAAGCGACTTGCCGGTGGCCTCGACCAGGCTCTCGCGGCCCATACGGCGCATGGCGTTGAAGTTGGGGCGGTTGGCCTGGTTTTCCAGGATCCAGTTGCGGGCAAAGGTGCCGTCCTGAATCTCGGAGAGCACTTTCTTCATTTCTTTTTTGGTCTCATCGGTGATGATGCGCTTTCCGGTCACGTAGTCGCCGTACTCGGCGGTGTCCGAGATAGAGTAGCGCATGAATTCCAGTCCGCCCGCGACCACGAGGTCGATGATCAGCTTCATCTCGTGCACGCACTCGAAGTACGCGCTCTCCGGCTGATAGCCCGCCTCCACCAGCGTGTCAAACCCGGCCTTCATCAGGGCGGAAACGCCGCCGCACAGAACCGCCTGCTCGCCGAAGAGGTCGGTCTCGGTCTCTTCCTTGAACGTGGTTTCCAGAATGCCCGCCCGTGCGCCGCCGATGCCTGCCGCATAGCACAGCGCCAAACCCTTGGCGGAACCGGTATAATCCTGCTGCACCGCGATCAGGTCGGGCACGCCGCGGCCTTCCAGGTACTGGCTGCGCACGGTGTGGCCGGGGCCCTTGGGGGCGATCATGATCACGTCCACGTCCGCGGGCGGCACGATCTGGCCGAAGTGGATGTTGAAGCCGTGGGCGAAGGCCAGCGCCATGCCGGGGCGAAGGTTGGGAGCGATGTCCTTTTTGTACAGCGCCGCCTGCTTTTCGTCGTTGACCAGGATCATCACCAGGTCCGCAACCTTGACCGCCTCGGCGGCGGTGGTGGCCTTCAGACCGGCGGCCTGTGCCTTGGCGATGGACGGGGAACCTTCGTAGAGGCCGACGACCACGTCATAGCCGCTGTCGTGCAGGTTGAGCGCGTGGGCATGGCCCTGGCTTCCGTACCCGATCACCGCCACCGTCTTGCCTTTGAGCAGGGAACTGTCGCAATCCGCCTCATAATATAACTTCGCCATGATACAACACTCCTTCAAATTAATCGCGGGTCAGTATATAATCGCTCCGGCCGATGGCCGTCATGCCGGTCCGGCAGAGTTCGGTTACCCGATAGGGTTTGAGGAAGGCCAGAAACGCGTCCATCTTGGATTTCTCGCCGGTCAGCTCCACAATCATGGAATCCTGCGCCAGGTCCACCACCTTGGCGCGGAACACCGTCACCGCCTCCTGGATGTGGCTGCGCTCCTCGTGGTTGGCGTTGATCTTGATCAGCACCAGCTCGCGGACGACGGTGCGCTCCGGGTCCATCACCTGGACCACCCTCACGTCGTGCAGCTTCTCCAGCTGGTGAACGATCTGTTCCTTCAAATAGTCGTCCCCTGTGGCGGAGATGGTGATGCGGGAGACCTTGGGGTCCTGGGTTTCGGCGACGGACAGGCTGTCGATGTTGAAGGAGCGCCTTGCAAACAGCCCCGACACGCGGGTCAGGACGCCCGCTTCATTGTTGACCAGCACCGACAGAATGAATTTTTCCACAGCCATGACGCTACCTCCCCAGTATGATGTCGTCGATGGTGCCGCCCGGCGGGATCATCGGAAGCACCCGCTCGTCCGGATCGATACAGGCGTCCACGAGCACCGGACCATCGGATGCGAGCGCCTCGTCCAGCACCTGGTCCATCTGGCTCAGCTCCGTCAGCCTCAGCCCCTTCGCGCCGAAGGCCTCGGCCAGCTTCACGTAGTCGGTCTTGCGGCTGAGCGTGGTCTGGGAGTAGCGCTCGTTGAAGAACAGCTTCTGCCACTGGCGCACCATGCCGAGGGCGTTGTTGTTCAGTAGGACGATGGTCAGCGGCAGCCGGTTTGTGACGGCGGTGGCCAGCTCGTTCATGTTCATGTGGAAGCTGCCGTCGCTGGTGAACAGCACCGTACGCTTCCGGCCGGATCCGATGCATGCGCCGATGGCCGCCCCCATGCCAAAGCCCATGGTGCCAAGGCCCCCGGAAGTGATGAAGGTGCGGGGGCGGTTGAATTTGAAGTACTGAGCGGTCCACATCTGATGCTGGCCCACGTCGGTGGCGACGATCACGTCCTCCGGGGCCTTCTTGCGAATGGTTTCAATGATGACCTGCGGGTTGAGCCGGTCGTGGTCCATCTCCAGGTGGCTGTCCGGATCCGCCTGCATCTGGCGAACGCGTTCCAGCCAGCCGTCCTCCCGGCGGGTGAGATCGGCTTCCAGCAGCGCTTTCAGCACCTGCTTCACGTCGCCGATCAGGGAAGCGTAAACAGGAATGTTCTTGCCGACCTCGGCGGGGTCGATGTCGATGTGAAGCACCTTGCGCCCCTTGGAGAAGGCGGCTTGGTTGCCGATGGCGCGGTCGGAAAAGCGGGTGCCGATGCCGATGATGAGGTCCGCCTCGTACATGGCGCGGGAGGAGACGTACTTGCCGTGCATGCCGGTCATGCCCAGGAACAGCGGGGAGTCCTGGGGCGCGCAGGTCAGCCCCATCATACTCGATCCGATCGGCGCGTGCAGCCGCCGCGACAGCTCGAGCAGCTCCTCCGACGCGCCCGCGCCGACCGTGCCGCCGCCCGCGTAGAGGAAGGG
>JAEVZE010000075.1 GCA_023392395.1 Bacillota bacterium | reverse complement strand
ACGGTCATCTCGGTCATGGCGTCGTTCCACTGATAGTCGCCGTCGGCGAGCAGGGGCTTCATGGTGCCGTCCAGCATGTTGTACATGTAGAGCGTCTCAAACATGATGATGCGGCTGCCGCTGACCGACTGGGTGACGGCCATGGCGTTGTTCATGTCATCCGACAGCGGGTTCCAGCCGTTGATCGAACCCCACTGCTGACCGCCGAAGTACATCGTCTCGTTGCGGGGGAGTTCCGCGACGGTCTGGGCGCTGGCCATCATCGGCAGCACCAGCATCAGCGCGAGCAAAAGACCCAGGAGCCTACGAGTTTTCATGATCCAATCCCTCCATCAAGAATGATCGATATGGTCTTACTAGACCAGGGATCCTGTTTCATGCCGGGCCGCGCCCGGCCGCGCCGGATTCGCCGGCGCCTTTAGGGGGAAAGCGTTCAACCGGCGGCTTCCCGCCGCACGGACCGGATGGACCTGTGCGCGCCGTTTCCCCGTGGGTTTGCCGCATCGGAGAAAATCGAAATCGTTTTCGAACCTGGGCTTAAAAAACCCGCTTTTGCGGCGCGAAGGACGTTCCCCGCGCCGGGGGAAGCGGTTCAGAGATTCGGGGGACGGCCCGGAAACTGTTAAGGCATCGTAATCGTTTACGCTATTATAACTCACGCTTTTATACCGTGTCAATGTTTTTTACCAATTTGGGCGAATATTTTGTGGCTGAATAAATAGACGCTCCCAAGAACTGAACGCAGCGTTCCGACGACCGGCCAATGGGCGAAATCGCGCCCTTTGGTGCAGGATTACCGAAAATCCGCCGGTTTTGCGCGTTGCACCGGTTTCGTTAAGATTCAAAGAACTTGCCTGGCGATAATTTCGCGCCGCTGGCGGCAGGGGCCGGGCTGTTCGTAAGAATTCCGGGAGAGTCCCGCGCGGCGGGGGACGGACCGTTCGTGGGAGTTCCGGGTGGAGCCCACGTGCCGGGACGGGGGATGGGAGATATCGCATGGACAAGCGGGCCGTTTTATCGTACAATGGGGCGCAGAAACAAGCTCGGGGGAGGCGTCTCCATGATCCAGGTGCAAAATCCCGTCGTCCGCGGCTTTCATCCCGATCCGTCGGTGGTTCGGGTGGGAGAGGATTATTACCTGGCGACCTCCACCTTCGAATGGTTCCCGGGGGTGGAGATCCGGCATTCCAGGGATCTGGTGCACTGGGAGATCGCCGCCCGGCCGCTTAACAGGCCGTCCCTTCTGGACCTTCGGGGCGTCATGAACAGCGGTGGCGTGTGGGCGCCCTGCCTGAGTTACTCGGACGGACTGTTCTATCTGGTGTACACCATCACCCGCACCTTCGACGGCGCCATCCAGGATACCGAAAACTTCCTGACGACCGCCCCAGATGTGCGCGGACCCTGGAGCGAGCGCATCCCGCTGAACGCGGGCGGTTTCGATCCGTCCCTGTTCCACGACGCGGACGGAAGCAAGTGGCTTCTGAACATGCGGTGGGATTCCCGGCCGGAGGCCAACCACTTTCCGGGCATCCTGCTGCAGCGCTATTCGCCGGAGGAGAAGCGTCTGGTGGGCGCGCCGCGCCTGATCTTTACAGGTACGGAGTTGGGCCTCACCGAAGGCCCGCACCTGTACCGGCGAAGGGAATACTATTACCTGATGACCGCCGAGGGCGGCACCGCCGAAGGCCACGCCGTCACCCTCTGCCGCTCCAAAAGCCTTGAGGGGCCCTACGAGGTCGATCCGGCCAACCCCATGCTGACCACAAGGGATGATCCATCCTGGCCCATCCAGTGCGCGGGGCACGCCAGCCTTGTGGAAGGGCCGGACGGTGTATGGTACCTGATGCACCTGGGCTCCCGGAAGAACCAGTGCGGCGGCTACAGCGTACTGGGCCGGGAGACGTACCTCCAGAACGTGCGCTGGGATGAAAACGGCTGGCTTCGCCTGGAGCGGGGCGGGCATCACCCTTCGGTGACCGTACACGCCCCCGCTGCGGAGGCGCAAAAGGATGACTTCTACCGCTGCTACGAATTTACAGACGCGCTGGACCCGCACTTCCTGTCGCTTCGGGTGCCGCTGGACGAATCCATGCTGTCGCTTTCCCAAAGGCCAGGATATTTGCGCCTGTTCGGACGGGAGTCCATCCTGTCCCACCACCGCCAGACGTTTCTTGGCACGCAAATCTGCGAAACCGTTTTTTGTGCCACCGCGCGGGTGGAATTTGAACCCCAAATCTACCAGCAGGCGGCGGGGCTGAGCCTTTTCTACCACACCGCCAACCTGTATTACCTTCAGATCACCTGGGACGAGGCGGCGGGCAAGTGCGCGCGCCTGTTTATCCGGGACGGCGGAAAAACGCGCCTGTCCGTCCCGGTGAGCCTGCCGGAAGGCCCGGCGCTGCTTCGGGCGGTGATGCGGGGACAGGCAATCCGCTTCTTTGTGAAGGCCGTGGTCGGCGCGGATTGGGCGGAGGTCGGCGCGGAGCTGGGGCCGCTTACCACCTGTATCCTGTCGGACGAATACGCCTTCCAGCACGGTGAGCAGGGCTTTACCGGCGCCTTCCTCGGCCTATGCTGCCAGGACCAGACGGGCGGAGGGCTGCACGCCGACTTTCAGTATCTGGATGTCGCGCGGCCGGAGGGATAGCGCATGACGAAGCTTTTCGGCTTTCGCGGGTGGAAGATCCGAAACCAGATCATCTTTTCGATGATCCTGCTCACGGTGGTTCTGGCGGCCACGCTGTCGCTCACTTCGTATTTCATTTTCAAGGACACCATTGAGCACAACTACCTGAAGACCTACGAGAACAACCTCCGGGTGTTCCGGGACGTGGTGGACCTGAAACTGAAAAACGCCGTCAACCTGGTGCGCGAGACCGTCACCGACGACGCGCTCCTGAACATCCTGAAGGCGAAAAACACGTCCGGCTCCAAGTACTACGGCAGCCGGTCCATCCGCGCGCTGGAGGAGATCTGGGCGAAGGTAGAGGGGCAGGACCTGTACGTGGACGGTGTGTTCGTGTTCGACAATCAAGGACGCTACTACAAGCGGCTGAAGGGCACGCAGAGCGGCGCGGCTTATCTCAAGTACTACGCGGAGGATTTCCCGCTGTCGGCTGGGTGGGTAAAGGACGCGTCGCTCGCCCGCGGCCGGGAGGTGTTCTACGGCGGCGACCTGCTGGCTCCGGACAGCGGGCGGCAGGTGATCTCCTACGCCAAGCAGATCATCGACCCGGGCACGCTGAAGCCGGTGGGCCTAATGGTGGTCAACCTGCGCTCGGCGATCCTGCGGAATTCTCTGTCCGGCAACGACCGCAACTTCAAGACCGACACGCTGATGCTGCTGGGCGCGGGTGGCCGCCAGGTGATCTACTCCACAGGGGACGCGCGCTACGCCTCGGATGTGATCGACGGCTATATGAACGGCAGGGGCGCGGGGCGCTACCTGTACTCCAGCGTCACCTCCACCGTCACCGGCTGGCGGCTGGTGAACGGTGTCGCAAAGACTGACCTCAACCAGATGAGCCAGTACGTGGGCTACGTGATTTTGGTGACGGCCCTCGCGCTGATGGCGCTGGTGGCGCTGTTGTCGCTGCTCATCTCCCGCATCATCAACCGCCCGCTGCGGGACCTGACCAAGGTCATCGGCGCGATGCGCGAGGACGCGCCCATCGACCGCGGGTTTGACGACAGCGAAATCGGCCGGGTGGGCAAGGCGTTGAAGGCAACCGTGAGCCGGAACCTGGAGCTGAGAAACCGGCTGATCACCTCTCACATCAAGGAGCGGGAGGCGGAGCTGCTGCTTTTGCAGGCGCAGATCAACCCCCACTTTCTGTACAACACGCTGGATTCAATCTACTGCCGCGCCATCATCGAAAAGAGCGACACGATCGCGGACATGGTCTCGGCACTTTCGGACCTGTTCAAGATGTCGCTGAGCAAGGGCCGCAAGGTCATCACGGTGCGCGAGGAACTGGACTACATTGAAAAATACATGTCGCTGCTCACCATGCGCTACGGCGACCGGTTTTCGCTGGCGCTTGATGTGGAGGAGGGCATCCGGGACCTTTTCATGATGAAGTTCATCCTGCAGCCCTTCGTCGAAAACGCCATCTACCACGGCCTGGAGCCCAAGATGGGCAAGGGCTGCGTGCGGGTGGAGGGCCGACGGGCGGGGGACGAGCTGCACTTTGTGATCGCCGACGATGGCGTGGGCATCGAGAACGAGGCGGACATCTTCAAGGGCTACGGCATCCGGAATGTGGTAGATCGGATCCACCTTCTGTACGGCGAGGAGTACGGCATCGCAGCCATGAGCAGGCCCGGCGAGGGCACGCGGGTAGAGGTGCGCATCCCGGTCATGAAAATGGAGGCGGGCGAATGAACACTCTCGTGGTGGTGGACGACGAATTCATCGTCATCGAGGCCGTACGCGCGATGATCGAGCGGGCACAGCTGGATGTGACCGTGGTGGGCTCCGCCGACAACGGCATCGACGGGCTGAAGGTGATCCTCAAGGAGAAGCCGGACATCGTCATCACCGACATCCGCATGCCGGGGCTGGACGGCCTCACCATGATCGAGAAGGCCGTGCCGGAGCACCCGGTCTGCTGCTGGATCGTCATCAGCGGCTACCGGGAGTACGAGTACGCCCGGCGCGCACTGGCGCTGGACGTGCTGGACTACGTGGAAAAGCCGATCCTTCTGAACAACATCGTGTCCGCGCTGACCCGCGCCGGGAAACACCTGGAAGTGATGCGCCACCTGAAAATCATGGAGGCCGTCGAACAGGAGAAGGAGACCGTCAAGGCCGAGAGCCGCAACAAAGCCGTCAGCTCTGTTTTGGAGTACATCCATGCCAACTTCGACCGGGACATCGGCCTGAACGACCTGGCCGCCGCCACCGGCCTGACCACGGCGTATCTTTGTAACCTGTTCAAGGATTGCGTGGGCGTCAGCTACATCAAATACCTGACATCCATCCGCCTGGACCATGCCAAGCGCCTTTTGCAAAGCGGCGAAAAACCGACGAAGGTCTCCGAGAAGGTGGGCTACAGCGACTATCACTATTTTTGCCGCGTATTCAAAAAATACACGGGCGTCACGCCGGGGGAATACCGGGAACACACGCTTCCCGAATAATCGGGGCGGTGAAAATCCGCCTGGCGGCTTTTGGGCGCAAAGGGAGAAGCACAAGTGATCAACCTTTAAAAAATGCACAGCCTGTTATAAATTTCCCACTGGTTGCTGTGCGGTTCGCATGATACCATGTTACCGGTAGCTCCGTGCGGGTTCAAATTTCTAACGGGAGGTTTTTTCCATGAAGCGTATCTGCGCCGTCGTTCTCGCGCTCGTCATGGTGCTCGGGCTGGGCCTGACCGTCCACGCGGAAGACAAGACCTTTACCATCCTGTCCATCTGGCCGGAAGACAGCGACAACGGCCGGATCCTTTCGGATCTGACCGAGCAGTTCATCAAGGAAGTCAATCCGGACTTCAAGTACGAGTTCGAACTGGTCTCCTCCGACAACCTGCAGCAGAAGGTGGCCACGCTGGCCGCCTCCAACGACCTGCCGGACGTTTTCGCCTATGAGAGCGGCACGCCGCTGCTGGCGATGATCGAAAACGACTATGTGCTGGGCGTGGGCACCGCGCTCAAGGACCTGGGCGTGTACGACACGCTGGACGCGGGCGCCGTGGCCTTCCTGACAGGCCTGAGCAAGACCGATGAGCTCTACGACCTGCCGCTGGGCCTCAACGTCGAGGGCTTCTGGTACAACAAGGCGCTGTTTGAAAAAGCGGGGATTGCCAATCCCCCCGCCACCTGGGACGAGATGCTGGCCGATGCGGACAAGCTGCTGGCCGCGGGCATCCAGCCCTTCGCCGTGGGCGCGGCCGATCAGTGGCCCGCCACCCGCTACCTGAACGCCTACGTGATGCGCAAGCTCGGCGTCACCGCCATGAACGATGCCGCGGCCGGCACCATCAAGTACACCGACCCGGGCATCGTGGAAGCCGCCAAGATGCTGCAGGATATGACCGCCAAGGGCTACTTCGGCGTCGGCCCCACCACCGTGGACTACAACACCGCCGCCAACATGATCCTCTCCGGCGAAGCCGCCATGCTCTATAACGGCAGCTGGTACACCGAGCTTCTGTCCGCCGACACCAACCCCGCGGGCGAGGACGGCATTGGCTTCTTCAACATCCCGACCGTGGCCGGCGGCGTCGGCACCGGGACGGAGTACTCCATGAACTGCGGCACCATCCTGTGCATGTCCAAGGCCAAGTACGACGAGACCAGCGCCCAGTGGCTCAAGTTCTTCGCGACTCACATCGCGGACTACGCCATCAACAACATGGGTTCGCTGAAGGGCTTCACCATCGCCAAGTATCCCGACAAGATCAGCAAGTACACCCAGCTCGTCGCCGATGAGATGAAGAAGGTCACCGCCACCAGCACCTGGTTCGAGGCCGCCATGTCCAGCGAGCTGTCCACCGCGGCGCAGCAGAACGTGCAGTCGCTGATGAACGGCGACATGACCCCCGAGGACTACTGCCAGGCGATGCAGGACATCCGGGACGCGAACGCGTAAATGGCATTGAAAATTCGCTGCACGGCTTTTCAATGCGGAAGGAGTGGGCTGCGCGAGCCTGAAATTCTCACGAATTTCCGGGCGGCTCACTGACTGAAGGAAATGTTTCTTCCACCAGTGTTCGCACTGGTGGAAGAAACATGATTCCCGGCGCGCGGTCGCCGGGAGTGATTTGAAAGCCTGCGGTGGTCTGCGGTAGATCGAGACAAGGGCCTCTTTAATTTCATCAAATCCGGTGGCATGTACGGCGGATTTGGCTTTCCCACCGAGCGCAAGCGAATGGGAAAGCATTCCCGAACCGGTTTCCGCCCGGAAATCCCGCAGGATTTCAGGAAACCGGCCCGTTTCCATCGCGGCTGAAAGCTGCGAAGCAGATATCAGCCGCCATGATATTCGTATTTGGGATGTGGTAATCATGAATCAGGTGCTCAGGGACAAAAAGGCCATCGCGCTGTTCATCGTTCCGTGCCTGCTCGTCTACAGCGTGTTCGTCGTCCTGCCCATCCTGTGGTCGGCCTACTATTCGCTGTTTGACGGCATGCCCGGCATGAAGTGGGAATTTACCGGGCTTTCCAACTACGCAAAGCTATTCAAGGACAAGAACTTCGTCAAGGCCTTCTACGTCAACATGCGGTACGTGGGCATCGTGATGTTCGGCCAGGTAGGCTTGGGGCTCACC
>JAEVZE010000268.1 GCA_023392395.1 Bacillota bacterium | reverse complement strand
CCCATGTCCCACAGCACGCTGCCGGACAGGTACTTGTCGCGGATCTCGCGGGAGCCGGTAAAAGCATCCTTCGCGTCCTGCTCGGAGATGCCCAGATCCTTGGGCACGCGGGGCATGCCCAGGTCGCGCATCAGCTGATCAATCTTGTCGGTCTCGGGCAGCTCTTCGGAAATGATCTTCAGGATCTCGCTCCACCGAGCCTCGATGATGTCAAAGCGCTTCAAGTGGGCCGCCGGGTCGTTCTTCTTGACCTTGGCTTCGATGGCGAGGATCTGAGGCGCGGTATGGCCGAAGATGCGGCGTACCATCGCCTCCCAGGCGGCGGGGTCAAAGCTGGCCATATAGTCCATGGCGCGCTTGCGGTCCGGGGTGAGCGTCTTGATCCAGTCGTACAGGCCCAGCGTCAGCCGGGTACCCACGCCCACCTGGATGCCGTGCAAGTCGGCCTTCTCGCCGCGTTCCATGCCCATCATCTCCCACATGTGGGAGAAGTAGTGCTCAAGGCCCGAAGCCGGCCTGGACATCTGCGCAAACGACATCGCCACGCCCGACATAACCAGGCCTTCGCTGACCGCCTGAATCGCGTCCGGGTCGCGGGTCGCGATCCGGCACGCATTGTCCATAATCTTCTGGAGAGAAGCGCGCATGAGGCCCGCGATCTCCTCGCAGTAGTACTCGCCGATCACGAGGTTGGCGATGCGCCACTCGCACACCGACACGTACTTGGCCAGCATGTCGCCCAGGCCCGCCCACAGCATGCGCATGGGCGCCTGGCTCATGATTTCGCTGTCGCAGATGATGCCCACCGGGCAGGCGTTGTAGACGGTGGATTTGACGGAATTGACGTGCATCGAAGAGGAATCCGACGCGTAGCCGTCCATCGACGGCGCGGTGCCCACCGCCACCTGCTTGACGCCGATGGCGTGCGCGACCACCTTGCAGCAGTCGTTGATCACGCCGGAGCCCACCGACACGATGCCGTCGGACGCCGGGTCGTAGGCCATCACGATCGCGCCGACGGAGAACTCGTCCGGCTCCACGTGATCCGCTGTCAATATGAACAATTTGTAGGGGATGCCCGCTTCCTTAAGAAGCGCCTCCACCTTCTCGCCCGCCGCCTTGTAGGTGTTCTTGTCGCACACGATGAAGGGACGATGGATGCCCAGCTTCACGAGCATCTCCGGCAGAAGCTTGACAACGCCGCGGCCCGCCTCAAACGCCTTGAGTCCGGTGGTGTGCAGTTTCCCGCAGCTGGGGCAGGGGTAGCCCTTGGGATCGAGAAGCTCCTGGAAGCTCATTTCCGACAAATGTTTCATGCTGCAGCCCTTCTTTGGTTTATTTCCCGATGACCGCCTTGATGCGCCGGACGCCCGCCGAGGACGACTCCTCCTTCAGGATCTTGAACGTCTTGAGGTCGGCAATGTCCGACGCATGCGGGCCGCCACAGATCTCCTTGCTGAACGCGCCCATGGTGTACACCTTGACGCGCTCGCCGTACTTGGACTCAAACAGGCCGATTGCGCCCGCCGCCTTGGCCTCGTCCACGGTCATCTCCTCGCAGAGCACCTTGCCGCCGGCCTGAATGTAGGAGTTGACCAGCGCCTCCACCTCCTGGACTTCCTCGTCGGTCATCCTGCGGGAGAAGGAGAAGTCAAAGCGCAGCCGCTCGGCGGTGATGTTCGAACCCTTCTGGGCAACTTCATTGCCCAGTACCTTGCGCAGCGCGGCGTGCAGAAGGTGCGTCGCGGTGTGGAGCTTTGCGGTCTCTTCGGTGGTATCCGCCAGGCCGCCCTTGAAGCGCTGTTCCGCGCCCGCGTGGCTCTTCTCCTGATGCTGCTTGAAGCGCTCCTCAAAGCCCTCGCTGTCCACGGTCAGGTTCTTTTCCTTGGCCATTTCGGTGGTGATCTCAATCGGGAAGCCGTAGGTGTCGTACAGCTTGAACGCGGCGCGGCCGTCGATCCGCGCAAACTGCGCTCGAAGCTTTGCCGTCAGTTCGGCATACTCCTTGGCGTCGCCCGCGCGAAGCGCCTCGATGAAGGGCTGGTTCTCCGGCGTGGGGCGCAGGGCCGACGCCAGGGTCTCCGCCGCGGTCTTGACGTCCGGGCCGTTCAGCGCGGCTTCAAAGGCGTTCACAGCGCCCGTCATGCGGCCGATCTCGGCAATCAACTTGTCGAACTCGCGCATGCCCTGCTTCAGGGTGCGTTGGAAGCGATCTTCCTCGAGGTCAAACTGCTCCAGGATGTGGGCGCGGTTGCGCTCAAGCTCGGGGTACACGGCGCTGTACTGGTTCACGATCACTTCCGCGATCATCGCGGTCGCGCCGGTGGGCAGGCCGATGTTCATGCCGTGGCGCACCGCGCGGCGGATGAGCCTTCTCAGCACGTAGCCCTGGTCGACGTTGGAGGGCGTGACGCCCCGGTCGTCGCCGATGATGAAGGTAGCGGTGCGCACGTGGTCGGCGATGATGCGCATCGAGCGGGTGATCTCATCGTCCGGGCCATAGGTCTTTCCGGACAGCTCGCTGATCTTACCCAGGATGCCTGTGAACAGGTCGGTTTCGTAGACGCTCTTTGCGCCGGTCAGGACGCCGATGGTGCGCTCCAGGCCCATGCCGGTGTCCACGTTCGGCTGTGCGAGCGGCACGTAGGCACCGTCCGCCTGCTTGTTGTACTGCATGAACACGTCGTTCCAGATCTCAAGGTAACGACCACAGTCACAGGCGGGCGAGCAGTCCGGCCCGCAGGGCTCCTTGTCCTTGATGATGAACATTTCGGAGTCCGGGCCGCAGGGGCCGGTGGTACCGGCGGGGCCCCACCAGTTGTTCTTGCGGGGCAGGTAGAAGATGCGCTCGGCGGGCACACCCTGTGCGCGCCACAGCGAGGCCGCCTCCTCGTCGCGCGGAATGCCTTCCTCGCCCGCGAACACCGAAAACGCGAGCTTGTCCGGGTCAAGGCCCAGCCATTCGGAGCTGGTCAAAAATTCCCAGCTCCACGCGATGGCCTCTTTTTTAAAGTAGTCGCCCAGCGACCAGTTGCCCAGCATTTCAAAGAACGTCAAATGGCTGTTGTCGCCCACGTCCTCGATGTCGCCGGTGCGGATGCACTTTTGCACGTCGGTGAGGCGCGTGCCCATCGGGTGCTTCGCACCCAAGAGATAGGGCACCAGCGGATGCATGCCCGCGGTGGTAAACAAGACCGTCGGGTCGTTCTCCGGGATGACCGACGCCGACGGAATCACCGCATGCCCCTTGGATTCAAAGAACTTCAGAAACAGCGAGCGCAGCTCGGAGGAATGCGAAATGTTCATGCAATATCTTCCTCACCATCAAATTTGCACATTTTATTGTAAGCCCGGTCAAAGAATCTGTCAAATTAAGTGTTCGCAATAGCGGGCGCTCAAAATCCGCTTCGCGGCTTTTGAGCGCGATGGAGTGGACTGCGCGGGCCTGAAATCCTGCGGAATTTCCGGGCGGCCCGCTGACCGAAGGAATTGTTTTCTCCACCAGTGCCCGCAC
>JAEVZE010000257.1 GCA_023392395.1 Bacillota bacterium | reverse complement strand
ATGGTGCGCGCCACCTTGACCACCCGCGTATAGGCACGGTTTGAAAAGCCCATCACCTCGCTGGCGTCGCGGAGCAGCCGCTTCGCCTCCGGGCTCATGGGGCAGTTGGGGCCTAGTGTCCGGGCGTCCAGCCTCGCGTTGCAGGCGATCCCCTGGCCCTCATAGCGGCCGCGCTGCACTTTTCTCGCCGCTTCGACGCGGGACCGGACGGCGGCGCTCTCCTCTTCCGCGCCGGGCGAGGCCAGTTCGTCCGCCGGGATGGACTCTACCTCGATGTGCAAGTCGATCCGGTCCAACAAGGGGCCTGAGATCTTGTTCAGATACTGGCGGATCTGGTGCGGCGTACAGCGGCACTGGGCCGTGCGCGCGCCATAGTTGCCGCAGGGACAGGGATTCATCGAGCAGACCAGCATGAACTGGGCGGGATAGGTCGACTGCGCGCTGACGCGGGTGATGGTCACCACCCCGTCCTCCATCGGCTGGCGCAGCACTTCCAGCACATCCCGCCGGTATTCCGGCAATTCGTCCAGAAACAGCACGCCGTGGTGCGCCCGCGAAATCTCGCCGGGCAGCGCGGCGGCCCCGCCGCCCACGATGGCCGCGGGTGAAGCGGTATGATGCGGGGAGCGGAAGGGCCGCTCGGTCAGAAGCCCGCTCTCCGGCGGGAAGCCCGCCGCCGAGTGGATGCGGGTCGCCTCCAGCGCCTCTTCAAAGCTCATGTCAGGCAAAATGGTGGGCACCGCACGGGCGAGCAGCGTCTTGCCGGAACCGGGCGTACCAATCAATAAAGCATTATGGCCCCCGGCCGCCGCGATCTCAAGGGCTCTTTTGGCGAACTTCTGGCCTTTGATGAAGCGGAAGTCGGACAGCGACGCTCTCGCGCCCAGCAGCTTGCGGTATTCCACCGGCTCCACCGGGGCGACCGCGAGCGCACCGCGAAGGAACGCGATCAGGTCTTTCAGCGAGGAAAACGGATAGATCTCGATGCCCGCCACGCAGGCCACCTCGCGGGCGCTGCCCTCCGGCAGCGCGATGCGCCGGACGCCGTCCTCCCGGGCGGAGATGGTCATTGGCAGCGCGCCCCGAACCGGCCGGACGGAGCCGTCCAGCGACAGTTCGCCCAGGATTGCGATGTCCTTGAGCGCCTCGGGCGGAATCATCCCCATCGAGGCGGCGACGCCCACCGCGATGGCCAGGTCGAAGGCGGGGCCCTCTTTTTTCATGTCGGCGGGGGCCAGGTTGACGATCAGCCGGTCGTCCGGAAAGCCGAACCCGCTGTTCTTCATGGCGGCGCGCACCCGCTCCCGGGACTCTCGCACCGCGGCGTCCGGCAGGCCCACCAGTTCAAACACCGGAAGGCCGCCCGAAAGGTTGACTTCCACCGTCACCGGGAACCCGCTGATGCCCGAAAGGCCGTAACTGAGCACGGTAGAGAGCATGGGCGCGTCCCCCTCAAACAATCAATAGTAGAACCAGTGGAACCAGTGCACGAGGTTTGCAAACGCGCCTGGGAAAGGCGTACCACTCATCAGCGGGTAGAACATCCCAAACAGTAGCAGCGCGACGATGCCGTAGATCCACACCGCGCGGATGTACACCTCGTGCCTGATCCTTCGCAGCCATTCAAAGAAGATCGCGGTCGCCAGGATGATGAAGGGCACGCTGGCGAAGTAGTGGTAGATAAACGTGGAGCGGTGCACCAACGTCCAGGGCAGGTACTGGGACAGGAAGCCGACCACCACGAACAAGTACCGTCTGTCGCCAAAGGATTTCGAGAACAGCCTCACGGTCACGAAGATTAGCGCAAGGAATCCACCCCACCATACCAACGGGTTTCCCATCGCATAGATCGACGAGACCCAGCCATCCGGCATGAAGTCCTTACCAGAGTAGTACCACATGGGTTTGATGATCAGCGGCCATTCGTAGAAGGGCGAGCGGAAGAAGTGGGTGTCGTCGGTCAGCCCTGAGTGGTAGGAGTACATGCTCTTCTGCATCTCCCACACGCCGTTGGGCGTGAAGGTACCGTCCGGCGTCAGCTGCCAAAAGTAGCTGAAGTAGTAGATGAGAAGCGGGATGACGATGAAGAAGACCACGCACCACAGAATCGTTACCCACAGGTTGCGCCAGAACTTCGCCACCGCCCGCTGGGCGATGCGCTTCTGCTCGCCTTCCAGCTGTTTCAGACTGGCCTTGGCGAAGTGGTATTCTCGTGCGCGCAGGTACACGCTATAGAAGAATAGGAATGCAAGGCCTGCCGCCGCGTAGATGCCGATCCATTTCGAGGCGATGGCAAAGCCCATGAAGAGGCCGGAAAAACCCAGCGGCACGATGGTGCGCCACAATCGCGTATGGTTGAAGCTCATCATCACGTAGCGCAGCATGAACAGGTACATCACGATGATGAAGAACACCGCAAAGACGTCGATGGTGGCGATGCGCGACTGTGTAAAGTGCATGCAGTCCACCGCCATCAGAAACGCCGCCAGGAACGCGGGGCTGGAACGCCGGAGAAGCTGCTTGGCCAGCAGGTACATCGCCGGAATCATCAGAATGCCGAACAGCGCGCCCATGAACCGCCAGCCGAACGGCGTCATGCCGAACAGGTCGATGCCCACCATGATCAGCACCTTGCCCAGCGGCGGGTGCGTGTACTCGTAGGTGTGCAAACCTTCCTTGTTCTCAAAGGCGGTGCGGGCGTGATAGATCTCGTCGAAGTAGGTGCCGTTGTAGTAGGAGGGATAGGGCGGCACGGTGTCCTGCTCGTCGATCAGCCGGGTCGGGTCGCTGGAGGAATCCGGGCTGGCCCCGCTGGCGTAGACCGAGGAAATCGGGTAGGCTGCGCCATCCTGGTCCAGGAACGCGACTTCGTTCAGGATGAGCCCCGCGCGCTCGGCTTCGATGCGCACGTAGCGCGCCGTCTGTGTCGGGTAATCGTCCTCAAGCTTGGAATATTGGCCGCTTTCGTCCAGCTCGCCGGGCACGTACCACAGCCAGCGGAACACGTCGCCCTGGTTGTATTCCGCCCAATGCGGCTCCGACCACACCTCGCCGTCCTCGGACAATTGCACCGTGAACGCGGTATCGCAAATGCCGCCGTAATAGGTCATGTGAAACTGCCGGAGGCTGCCGAGGTCGAAGGTGATCTGCTCGTTTTCGGCGGAGGACTTCCACTGGGTCTGGGGGGCGAGCGTCGTACCCAGGTTGGTCAGCGCCACCACCGAATACACCGCCGTCAGGCCCAGCATCAGAAGCCAGTCCCGCTTTTTCATGCCCAGCTTCCAGTCCTTCTGGCGCAACAGGCCGTCGGCCACCGGGTTGACCAGCGGGTCCAAAAGCATCCTGCGCCCGTCCTCGGAAAGGTACGTGCGCGTGGGGCTGAATACCCGGTTTTTGATGCAGATGTCAAAGGCGGTCCAGGCCGTGAGCGCCGCCGCCAGCAGGTTTTCGACCGCGACGATGATGTTGGTCGCCCTTTCGCCGTCGATCAGATGCTGCGATTGCAGCACCAATCCCGCGTTCATGAACTGGCTGGCCGAGACAAGCAGGATCGCGATCAAAATGCGGATGTCCTGATCGACCGCGTAGGCTAGGATCAGCAGCAGGATCGCCGGGAACAGATACCGCTCGTGCATCATCGGCGCGAACGCGAAGAGAAGCGTCATGAGCGTGCCGCACACCAGCATCAGCCGGTCGCGCCGCTTGCCCGCGGCGTAGAGGAAGATCGCATAGCCGTAGGACAGGAACATCATCACATAGGCAAACAGGCTCCACCCGGGCACGCTGTCCAGCGACGTCCAGTTCAGGCCTGGGATCACGTACAGGTTGGCCGCGTTGACGGTGATGCTGCGGTAGGTTTCCATCGTACCGGTGAACAGCGTCGTCAACCAAGCCAGCGGCTTCAGAAAGCCGGGCGCGTTCGCGGCCAGCCGGGATTTCGCCAACAATGCCTCCGGCAGCGCCGTCAGGAACGGCAGCGCGATCAGGAGCATGATCAAAAGCATCAGCCCGACCGCGCGGGCTACGCGCAAAAGGGTCCTGGACCTCTCCGAGCTGCGCCAGACCTCCACCACCAGCGCCGCGATGCCAAGCGGCGCAAACACCAGCGCCAAAGGTTTCACCATGATCGCGATGCCGTACAGCGACAGCGACCACGTATACCTGCCTTTGGCCATATTGATCAGCGACAGCGCCATCAGGATGGCCAGGATGGAATCGATCTGCCCCCAGGCGGCACTGTTCAAAATCGTCGCAGGCAGCAGCGCATATAGAATGCCCATCAGAACCGCAACCCTTTCGCCCAGGGGCTTGCGGCTCTCGCGGTAAATCAGATAGGCCGCCGCGAGGTCCAGGAGGATCGCGGGGAACTTCAGCATCAGCCAGAACAGGCGGCTGTCGTAGCCCAACTGGAACAGCTCCCTGAGCGCGCCGATCTGCCAGAGCACGTACATGTACCCGGGCGGGTAATCGCAGAACACGTCCGCCGAATAGAAGCCGGACGGCCCGGTGACCGCCATGCGCGCGCCCCAGGCGGCGAAATCGCCCATGTCGACGCCATAACCGTACACGGTGACCGCGATTAGTCCGCGCACGATGAGCCCTACGGCCAGCGCCAGCCACAATAGGCGGCGCAGCGCTTCGCCGGAGAGGCGTTCGAGCGCGCCTTTCCCCACCGCCAGCGCGCCCAGCGCGATGATCAAAAGTGAAAGTACCTCAATGACTATCAAAAGCACCGTGTACGGGCCGCGCACTGGCGTTTCACCCGAGGAAAAATCTACGTCCTGTGAATCTCCCTGAGCCTCCACCGGCGTGAAGGTGTAGACGTTTGCGCCCGCCGGAGCGGCGTCCACCTTCTCCATCGAGAAGTCGTCAAACCAGGCGGTGCCGCTATTGGTGGAACCGTAGCCACCCAGACGCGCCATCACGGTCAGGCTGGTCTGATCGGAGCTGGTGACGCCATAGAGCTCCACCGGTACCCAGGCTCCCTGCGTGTCGTACAGAAGCTCCGAGGATGCGAAGGTGTCCTTGATGGAGATGCCCGCACCGTCCGCCTCGTCCCCGACGCCCTCCGCCTTGATGCGGCAGGCGATGCGATACGTCGTATTCGGCTCCACACCCACGGTCTGGGCAAAGCGCGCGTCGTTCTCTGAGAGATTTTCGACCTTTGCGCAAAAATTGCCCGCATAGGCGTTGCCATCCACGGTCAGCGAGCTTACGCTCTCGTCATGATCCCACATGTCGCGCTGCCACGAGGCGGGCGTATCGCCGTTGGCGGTTTCAAAACCAGGGTTTTGAAGCAAATTCTCGGCCAGCGCCGCCTGAGGCACGAGCGCCAGCAGCAGCATAAGCAGCCAAAGTATCTTTTTCATCAAGCAAAGACGCTCCGTTTTGAGATAGATAACAGAAGTATTTCCACGCGCATCCGGCAAAATCCTGCCAGGCGCCCGGACTTTGACGGGCTAAGCCCCAAAAATCCGCCCGATGCCTGCCTCAGCGTCTTTAATGGGCGCCTTGCGCGGACGGGCCGAGGGCCGTTATCTCGATGGGACATATGGAAACGCGCTTTTGATGTGGCGCAATCCGTCGGGATCGATTTCGATCACGTCGAAGCGGATGCGCTCATCCAGGAGCTTGTGTTCTTTCAGAAAGTACAGCGCCGCTCCGCAGATGCACGCCTGCTTGATGCGGTTGACGGCCTCGCCAGGCGTGCCATGGGAGAGTGAGAATCGCTGCTTGACCTCGATGAACGCGACAAAGCCGTCCATCTTTGCGATCAGATCCACCTCGCCGGGACCCCGCCGGTAGTTGCGGGCCAAAATGACCGCGCCCTGCCGCTTTAGATATTCCGCCGCCGCGTTCTCCCACGAAGCTCCGGGGTTGGCGCTCATAATCCCTCCCCCAGAATCTTGCCGATGAAGCTTCTCCGGTGCTCCACGCAGGGGCCAATTTTCTTCAGCGCGCGGATGTGCTCCGGTGTGCCATAGCCCTTGTGCTGCGCGAAGCCGTAGCCGGGGTAGATTTCGTCCATCTCTTCCATCAGGCGGTCCCGGTAGACCTTGGCGACAATGGAGGCCGCCGCGATCATGTACGAAAGCGCGTCGCCGTGGATGATCGAGCGCGCCTGGGCAGGAAGGCGCAGACCCTCCATCGCGTCGATCAGAAAGACGCCCGCAGGCGCAACGGACGCGCATTCCTCCATCGCGCGGCGGGTGGCATTCAGGATGTTGATCCCGTCGATCTCCGCTGATTCCACCCGCGCGAACTTCACGTATTCTGCGCGCGCCAAAATCTCCTCTGAGAGCGCCTCGCGCTTCGCAGGCGACAGCTTTTTGGAATCGTCCACGCCCGGGATCAGCGCGTCCGGCGGCAGGATCACGCAGGCGGTGACCA
>JAEVZE010000132.1 GCA_023392395.1 Bacillota bacterium | reverse complement strand
ATCTCGGCCTTCTGCTGGGCCATGACGGCGCTGACCTTCTCCTCAGCGTCTGAGACCATGGAGACCGCCTTTTTCTTGGCCTCGCTGACGGTTTCATCGGCGATGCGCTGGGCGGAGAGAAGCGTCTCCCGGAGCGTTGACTCTAGGTTGCGGAAGTATGCCTCGTCTGTGGTCTGGATGGGCTTGACTTCGGGCGCGACCTGGATCACGGGCGCGGCATGCGAAACCTGCATAGCGGGTGCCGACATGCGCTCGCTGATGGCTTTGTCGGCCATCGCGCGGGCTTCCTGCGCCTGCTGCATCAGCGTTTTGTTTTCCTGAATCAGCGCCTCCATCTGATCGGCGATCTCATCCAGAAATTCATCAACTTCATCTTCGGAATAGCCGTGCTTCTGTTTGATGAATTCCTTCTCGCGGATATCCTTGACGGTCACCATGTACGCTTCATCCTTTCCTCGCCAGAAATATCGGGGGGACGAGCCGCCGCTCGGCATGATTGATTCTATTTTACAAGATTCGGCATGAGTTTACAATACTCTTGTAATACTTCTCCGCCGAGCGTTATAATCCTCTTTTTTACCGAAAAATAACCCGGTTACCGGGCGCCAAAGCGAGTCATCTGAATGCCCAGACGACCCTTCTTGGTCAGACCCTGTTCTTCGTCCACGCGAAGCCTGCCGTAGCCGCGGATGGAGATCAGATCCCCCGCGCCCACATGGGCGTCGGTCCGCTCCTCGGGCAAGTGATTGAGTTTGACCAAGCCTCGGCGGATCAGCTCCTGCGCCTCGGCGCGGCCCAGCGAAAATCCGGCCGCCGCCACCGCGTCCAGCCGCATCGAGGAGACGGTGTCCCGGACGCTCGTCCCCTTTTCGGATGGGAGGTGCGCCGCTTCGGCGCGCCGAATGGTCAACTTTGCGCGGCCCGCACTTTCCATTTCGCTCAGGATCAGCGTCGCGGCGGCCTCCAGCGCGAAAAGGTACGCGTTGGTCTCCCCGACCACGATGTCGCCAAGCAGGGAACGCTCGATACCCAGCCCCATCGCCGCGCCCAGGATGTCCCTGTGCGCCACCTTGGCATACGCCTGGTTCCATTCGATTCGAAGGCATTCGATGGGCCAGGATTCCGGAGGATCGCTTTCGAAAAACGCGGCGACGCACCGCTCCGCGCCCTCGTATCCGCCGAAGAACGCGGCCTCCACGCCCTCTTCCCTGGCGGCGCGCGCGGCCTCGGTCATCATGGGGAGTTCGAGAAAACGGGTAAAGCGCGCAGGCCCACGGTGGGCGGCGCGGCATAAATCGGAAAAATGTGCCTTTCCCAGATCGCTCTTCACAGCGTGATCAGCCAGTTGAAAAACCAGATCAGCAGCTGCCGCGCGAGGGACAACGCCAAGAGCGCAAAGATGGCGCTGGTGTCAAATCGGAGGCCGTGCCGCACCAGGCGGTTTGACAGCGACCGAAACGGCGCGACGATCGGCTGGGCGATGCGGCTGAGCAGCGCATACAAACGGTTGAGCGGGCTTGCAAACCAACTGAGCACGCAGTAAGCAAGCAAAACGTATTGAAGGATGCGCAAAAAGATGTCGCAGCCCTGATAGATTTTCAGAAGGATAAAGTAGTGCATACTGTTACGCTAGAAGCGCCGCTCGGCTTCGTTGGTCATCGCAACCTCGACGTTGGTGGGCGCGATCAGGTAGGTTTTGTCGGAGGCCTTGCGCAATGTGGCGTTCAGCGCGAAGGCCGCGCCGCACAGCGTGTCGATGCCGCGCTGGATCGTCTTCTCGTCCATTTCCTCCAGGTTCAAAAGTACCGTCTTGCCGTCGATCAGGTCGGTGATGACGTCGCGGCACTCCTCCAGCGTGTGCAGGTAGTAGATGACGGTCTGATGCCTGGAATCGTTGTGCATGGTGATCACGTTCCCGCGAGGCTGTGGCTGATCCAGGCGCTCGAACTCGTCCCGGATGGGGTCGTTGCGGTAGGCGGGCGCGGCCGCGGTGGCTGCGCGGGAAGGTTGAGAAGCGCGGGATGCGTAGTCCGTTCGGGACGACTGCCGGAGCTCTGGCCGCGTCGGTTCCTGATCGACGCGGTTGGCGCGGTAGTCCGTAGAGGCGGCGCTGCGGTAGGGCGCGCGCGGCTCCGCCGCGCGGCTCGCGTAACGGTCGAAATCCCGGGGCGCGGCAGCGCTCTGGGCATAGGCGCCCGGCGTGTACTGGCCCTGAGCATAGGAGCCCTGAGCATAGCTTCCGCCAGTGTACCCGCCCTGCTGACGGACGGGCCGCGCATTTTCGGCGGGCCTGCGCTGCTGGGGCGGTGTGTACACCTGCGCGCCCATTTGCTGCCGGTCGTATGCCGCTTCGGGCTCGTCGTCCACCAGTCCTATGAACTCCAACAGCTTGTTAAAGCGTCCGCGCGCCATGAATCGTCCTCCTCAATGCGTGGATGAAACCAGCGCAACCCTTGCGCCGAAAATCGCGGAGCCCAGGCGAACCATGGTGGCGCCTTCCTCCGCGGCGGTTGTAAAGTCGCCGCTCATGCCCATCGAGAGCACGTGCATGTCGACGCCCTGGATCGCCTCGACCCTGAGCCTATCATACCAGACCCGCATCCTGCGAAAAAAGGGTCTCAGCGCTTCCTGATCGTTCGTAAGCGGCATAATCGCCATCAGCCCTTCGACGGAAAGGCCATCGAGGCGCGCAACTTCCCGGAGGAAGGATTCCAGATCCTCCTCGAAAACGCCCGCCTTTTGCGGTTCCCGCGCGATGTTGACCTGCACCAATACCGGCATCCGGATTCCGGCGGCCTGGGAGCGCAGGTCAATCTCCCTGGCCAGCTCAATCCGGTCCAGGGATTGTATCATCTTCGCCATGCCCAACAGATATTTTACTTTATTCGTCTGCAATTGTCCAATGATATGCAAAGAAAAATCAGGATTTAACGCTGGAAATTTTTCTCTTGCTTCCTGCACGCGGTTTTCGCCGATGATGCGCACGCCTTCGTCGTAGGCCATGTTGATCGTGTGGGCGTCCTGCGTCTTGGTGACCGCGCAAATCGCAACCGTACCCCAGCGCGCCGAGGCCTCGTCCAGTCGGGAACGGCAGACGCGAAGATTGTCAGCCAGAAGCCTTCTGTCCACGTCGTTCCCTCCTTTGCAAATTCGAAGCTCTTTTCAATTTCAATCGTTCCCGGCGACCCGCGCACCGGGAACGTGTTTCATCTACCAGTGCGAACACTGGTGGATAAAACAATACCTTAAGTCAGTGAGCCGCCCGGAAATTCCGCAGAATTTCAGGCTCGCGCAGTTTTTGCTTTGCATTGAAAAATCCGAAGGAGTTTTCAATGCCCTGCCTACGGCAGTATCACTCGCCAGCCGATCGAAAGCGTGCCCTCGACCAGCGGCTGAATGATGGCGTTCTGGCTGTCGCTGGACAGAACTTCCACCGGCACGAAGGTGCCGCCCGGCACGTCGCTGACGGTGACGCCCGGCTGGCCGTTCTGGATGGTGATCGCTTTGACCGGCACCGAGAGGCCCGACAGGTTGATGCCGATCATCGCCTTGCCGGAACGCTTGTTGAGAAGTGGGCCGAGAGATGTGTCCATCTCCAGCTGGGCCATGACCTGGCCGCTGGCCTTCAGCATGCGCACGACCTTGCCGGTAAAAGCGCTTCCCTCGAAGCCCACGAACTGCACGGTGAATATCTGGCCGTTGACCGGGTTCCAGGTGGCGTCCTTAGACAAGAGTACCACGTACCACTTGGCGGGGTTGATGATTCGAAAGATGTTCTTCTGCAGGCGGGTATCCTCGCCGGTGTCGGGCGTCCTGCCCGCCAGGACAGACTGCACGTCCTCGATGGTCAGCGCCTCAAGGTTACCGGGCGTCAGGAAGCGCTCGCACCCGTCCAGATAGAAACTGATGATGCCCGCCGCGGTCGCGTTCTCCGCCGTGCGCCAGGAGGCGATGGCGTTTTCACGCTTGGTCTCCTCCTCGTAGAGGTTGTTTAGCTTCTGGTCCTCGCGCCGGTTCTGGTTCAAGTAGCTTTGCCGGGCCTGCATGGCGCTTTGCAGTTGCTTTTCCAGGTTGATCAGGCTGCCCCGCGTCTTTTCGCGAATCAGCGTCTTGACTTCAAGCGCCTTCTGCTGTACGTTGTTCTCGAGCCGCTCCAGCTCGGCGTCTACGATATTGTCCAGGATCAGCCGGTGGTAGGCGCGGATGTTCTGGCGGACGGTCTCCAACTGGTTGATCTCCTTTTCAGAGTACCCGGCCGCGTAGACGTCTGCGATCTCCTGCCCCTGGGTTACCTCGGCACCCTCCGCCGCCACGTAGACCACTTGGCCGCTGCCTTCAAAAGAGGTGACGGTCTCGTCCCGCACGACGACGGCGTCCACCGACTGCGAATAGGAAGTCGCGGCCATCGTGACGATGGCCTCCGAAGAGCCCAGCGGAGCCAGTTCGCGGATTACGAAATAAAGCCCGATTCCGATGAGAATCAGGAACACATAAAAGCGGCCTGTAACCCGTCTTCTGCGCATCGAACGCCCTTTCTGGCAACAGGCGGCATTCCGCCTGACAAGGTTCTTAACAATCATTCATTATACCGAATTTTCTTTTTTGATGCAACCGTTTCTGTTGACAGCCGCTGGACAAAATGATTATAATTAGATGAAATTGCCTGGAGGGGACAGCATGCCGCATGTTGGCCGAATGGCCTTTCTGCTTTTTGGTGTACCGGTTTACTGGTATGGTTTG
>JAEVZE010000139.1 GCA_023392395.1 Bacillota bacterium | reverse complement strand
CTCCAGCGGGGCCGGGGCCGTCCAGGTTTCGCCGTCGTCGTTCGAAGTCGCGCGGTAAATGCAGTCAGCGAAGCGGCTGCGAAACAGCGCCACCAGCTTTCCCGGCGCGAGCTCCAGGATGTTTGCGTGCACGCGGCCGCGGCTTTGGGGCACTTCCACCGGCCGCCAGGTCGCACCTTGGTCGTCTGAAATCTGCATGACGGTGATGTCGCTGCCGTTTCGGGTGTCGTCCGGGAAGCAGATCCAGTTGCCGAAGATCCAGCGGCCGCTCCCCAACACCTGAACCTTCTGGCGGCAGAAGGAACCGGGCCGGTCGAACATGGTGGTCGTCGGGCCCCAGGTGCGGCCGCCGTCCCGCGAAACTTTGCGGCGGATTTCGGCGGTGTACTGCAGGTTGTGCTCCGCGGCCGTCTCAGGGGTCCGGGCGGTCTGGGCGGTGTACATCAGCCAGATCTCGCCGTTGGGATTCAGAAACAGCGAAGGGTTCTGCTCGGAGCGGCTGGGGTCGTCCGACACTTTCGCAGGGTCGGTCCAGCGGCTCGCGCCCGCGTCCAGCCGGGAAAGAACGATCGAGATGTCGGCGTTGCCCTCGTCGGAGCCCGCGAACCAGCAGCACAATAAGTCTCCGTTTGGCAGCGGCAAAAGGTCCGCCGCGTGGCAGCTGTGGTAGGGGGCGTTGGGGATGATCGCCTGAATCAGGCCCTGCGCCTGGTCGCGATACAGTTTTCCGTCCAGCGGCAGCGCAGGGCGCTCCAGAATCTCTCTCATGGATTTCCTTTCCGCGGCACGGCTGCCGCATGCATTTTCAAGGTTTATGTTTTAGCCTTTCACGGAACCCAGCAGGATGCCGCGCTTGAAATACTTCTGCACAAAGGGGTACACGCACACGATGGGCATCATGGTCAGGAAGATGGCCGCCGCCTTCAGGTTCTGCTGGTTGAGCGTCACGCCGTCCACCACGGTGTTTTTGAACGTGGTGACGCCCGAGGCGGAATCGGTGATGACGATGTTTTTCAGCACCTGCTGGATGGTCTTGAGCCCCTCCTGCTTTAAGTAAATTTGCGGTATCAGGTACTGGTTCCAGATCATCACCGCGTAGAAGGTGCCCAGCGTAGCCAGGATCGTGGAGCTCAGCGGCAGGTAGATCCTGGTGAGGATGGTCCAGTCGGTGGCTCCGTCGACGAAGGCCGCCTCCTCCAGTTCCTGCGGGATGCCCTCCAGGAACGTCTTGGCGATGATCAAAAACTGCGTGCTGATCGCGCCAGGGACGATCATTACCATCGGATTGTCCACGAACCGGAATGCGCTGTACACGATGTACTGCGGGATGATCCCCGCGTCAAACACCCAGGTGATCACAAACAGCGACATGATCCAAAACCTGTGCTTGAACCGGGGGCGGGACAGCACGTAGGCGGTAACGTAGGTGGAGGCGATGGCGACCACCGTTCCGGCAATCGTATACAGGAACGAGTTTTTCAGTCCCGTGAACAGGCTGAGCTTTGGGTTTTCGATGATGTATTTGAACGCCGTCAGCGAGAATCCCTTGGGCCAAAAGCTCACTTCACCCCGGGCCAGGAACGTGCCGTCGCTGGCGGCCACAAAGAACACGTACAAAAACGGGTAGACGCACAGGAACGCCACCAGGAGCAGAGCAAAGTTGTTCCAAAGGTCAAACAGCGGAATTTTCTTATGCTTCATGCCGCATCCTCCTTTAGAACAGCCTGGAATCGGCGAATTTGCCCGCGAGCTTGTTGACCGCGATCACCATGAGAAACGCGATCACCGACTTTAAAATGTTGACCGCGGTGCCGTAGCTGTAGTCCGGAAAGCCCGTGGTCTGGAACGCGATGCGGTAGACGTATGTCTGCAGCACGTCCGCCGTGGCGTAGACGCTCTGATTGTACATCAGAAGGATTCTGTCCAGGTTGACGGTGAAGATGTTGCCCACGCCGATGATCAGCATCACGATGACGCTCGTTGAGATGCCCGGCAGCGTGATGTGCCCCATCTTCTGCCAGCGGGACGCGCCATCCACCTCCGCCGCCTCGTACAGCGAAGGATCGATGCTCATCATGGCCGCGATGTAGATGATCGCGGAATAGCCAAAGCTCTGCCAGATCTCCAGGAACACATACAGTGGGCGGAACCACTGGGGCCTCGCCATGAAGTTGATGGGCTTCATGCCAAAGGAGGTCAGAATGCTGTTGATCGCGCCCGAGGAGGGCGAGAGCAGCGTGTACAGGATGGAAACCATGACCGCCGCCGAGATAAAGTAGGGCAGGAGGCTGAGCGACTGTACCGTGCCCCGCACCCAGCGAACGCGCACTTCATTGAGGAACAACGAGAAGATGACCGGGATCGGAAACGCCACCGCCAGCGACAAAAACGCCAGGATCACGGTGTTGCGGACGACTTTCAGGATGTTGGGGTCAGTGAAGATGCGCGCGAAGTTTTCAAAGCCTACAAAAGGACTTGCGAACAGCCCCTGAACCGGGCTGAAGTTTTGGAAGGCGATGGTCATCGCCCCCACCGGCCCGATCTTGAAAAAGACGAGCATCAAAAAGCCGGGGATCATCAGGAGGTACAGGAGGCGGTTCCGGCTGAGATCCTTCGCCGCCCGCTGCCACAAATGCGGCCCGGGGCGGGCGGAGCCCGTAGGTTTTCCAGGCGTCATGCTGATCTCCTTTCGCCCGGGCTTCCCCTCCTGATCCCCGCACGGGGGCCAGAGATGGAAGGCGATGGCAGTCTTGTGAATCGAAACCGGCGATCTGACGCGCCGGGCTGTTTCCTCCACCAGTGCGCACACTGGTGGAGGAAACAATCCCTTTGGACAGGGTGTCACCCGGAAATCCGCGGGCACTCAGGTTAGCGCAGTCTTCTTCCTTGAAAAGCAGCGTAACGGGCGTTCACAGCCCTTACTTTCCGTAAGTGGCCTGGTAGGCGGCCAACTGGATCTCTTCGATCTGGCCCAAACCCAGGTCGTTCATTTCGCCCTGGAAGGTGGCCCACTCATCCTCGCTCAGCCCGCGGCTGCCGTTGATGAAGGAGATAATGCCCGCGACCTGCGCGTCATAGACGGCGGCGACCATGTTGGAAAGCTCCTTGGACTGGTCTTCGGTGAACTTGAGGGTGTAGGAGGTCATCAGGTTCTCGGGTTTCAGCAAGCGTCCCGCCGCTTCAGAGATCAGGGGCGCGTTCCACTTGAAGAAGGCGGTGTTGTCCACCGGCTTGCAGACGGTGAAGCGGTCGCTCAGGAAGGACCACTTTTTCTCGCCTGCGGCCTTGGATTCCTCGGTGGCGTAGTCCACGATGAAGTCCTTGGTGCCGTCGGCGTTGGTCTTGAAGCTCTCGCCCTCGACGCCGTAATTGGCCAGGGTGATGCCTTCGTCGGAGTAGAAGTAGTCGATGAAGCCAAGGATGGTCGCGGCCTTGTCCTCGCTGACCTTGGCGCTGATGGCGGTGACGACCTCGTCGTTATACTGAGTGCTGGTGGTGACGGGCATCACCTTGCCGTCCGCGCCCTCGAGGAAGTTCAGGTCGCCCATCTGGTAGTCGGGATCATTGTCCGGGCCGCCGTTCTCCATGAACCACTCGGCGCGGTTGTAGTAATCGTAGAACACGGAGCCGTTTCCGTTGAGCATGGTGGATTCCCAGTCGGCCTCGCCGGAGGTGCCCGCGATCCACTCGGGGTTGATCAGGCCTTCGTCGTACCAGGTTTTCATGGTCTCGACCATCTTATAGGCGTTTTTGTCCATGATGTCGAAGGAGCCGTCCTTATAGTGGCCGGACACGTACACGCCATTGGACTCGGTGGAGGAGATGTTGCTGGCGCAGCCGAACCACGCGGCGAAGCGGATGGGGTTGTCGCGGCCGCACAGCGGGTAGTAGTTCTTGTTGTCCTTGCCGTAGAAGGCCTTGAGGGTGCGCAGCGCGTTCGTGAAGTCGTCCACGGTCTTGATGCTTTCGGCATCAATGCCGGCCTTCTTGAACTGGTCCACGCGGTAGCCGATGAAGTCGGCGAAGATCGGGGTCTCCTTGCACAGGCCATAGATGGCGCCCTTGTCGTTGGTCACCAGCGCCTTGTAGGTGGGGTTGGCGTCGATGTAGGCCTGGATGTGAGGGGCGTACTTGGCAATCAGCGGCGCAAGGTCCAGGAACGCGCCTTGCGGGCCGTACACGTTGGTCTGGGTCAGCTTGGTCATGACGGCGTCGGGCAGCGTGCCGCTGATGATGCGCTGGTCCACTTCGGAGTATACATCGGCAAACTCCTCAGGGCCCGCGATGTAGTTGACGTGCACGCCGGTGGCCTTCTCAGCCGCGTCATACCAGTTGAGCTCCTTGATCCAGTCCGCGTAGGTGGAGCGAATGAACATGTCATAGGTCTTGTCGCCCGCCTCGGCGGAAGCGACAGACAGCCCTGCGAACATGCTGAGGATCATGGCGATGACGAGTGCCCACCCTGTGATCGAACGACGGATTTTCATGGGATGCCCTCCTTAAACCTTGATGATCTATGACCCGGTCTTACGCCTCCGAATGCGGGCCTAGCGTAAAACGAATCGCGTAGGAAATGGCGCTTGAGAGGCTTGCCGCGCTGGCCGTGCCCCTGCCCGCCTGATCGAAGGCGGTACCGTGGTCCACGGAGGTGCGGATGATGGGCAGCCCCAGCGTAATGTTGACGCCCCTGACCTCCTGCCACTTATTCGCCGCCCGGTCGAACACGAAGCCCGCCAGCTTCAGGGGGATGTGGCCTTGGTCGTGGTACATGGCCACCGCGATGTCATACCAGCCGCCCCGGGCTTTGGGAAACAGCGTGTCGGGCGGCACCGGGCCGTCGCAATCGATGCCCTCAAGGGTCGCCTCACGGATGGCGGGGATGATCTCGTCGATCTCCTCCCGGCCGAACAGCCCGCCCTCGCCGCTGTGGGGGTTGAGCCCGGCCACGCCGATTCGGGGCACCGCGATCCCCATGTCCCGGCAAGCCTTGTCCGCGATGCGGATGACCTCCAGCACCCGGTCCTTCTTGACCCGGTCGCAGGCCTCCCGGAGCGAAACGTGGGTGGAGACGTGCACCACTCGCATGTCCTCGTGTACAAGCATCATGGTGTACCGGGCGGTGTCGGTGAGTTTGGCGTAGATTTCGGTGTGACCCGCGTAATGGCGGCCCGCCAGGTTGATGGCTTCCTTGTTGAGCGGGTTGGTCACCGTGGCGTCCACCTCGCCCGCCATCGCCAGGCGGATCACTTCCTCCACGTACCGAAAGGCGGCCTCCCCCGCCGCGCGGGAGAGCTTGCCTACCGGGATGTCCGAAGGCTCCGCAACACCCATGTCCAATACGTCCACCGTGCCATGCCGAAAGGTGGCCTCTCGAACCTTCTTAACCGGATGGATGGTCAGGCGCGGCATGCCGGGGAAGCCCAGCGCCCGCGTGAGGATCGCCGCGTCGCCCACCACCAGCGGGCGGCACTGACCGTAGACCCAGCTTTCGGAAAGCGCCTTCAGCGCGATCTCCGGGCCGATGCCGGCCGGATCGCCCAGCGTGATCCCAACGACGGGAAGGTAGCTCATGGATGTCCTCCTCACTGGATCCCTTGGGCCTTGGCGTCCTCCAATACTTTCCGGATGGCGGCAATGCCCTCAGGCGGCACCTGGTCAAACGGCGCGCGGCACTTTCCCACGGGGTAGCCCAGAAGCGCCGCCGCCGCCTTGATGATCGTGTTTGGGTTGCCGTATTTGAAGCAATCCCGCAAGGGGCGGATCGCGTCCTGGCAAGCACGCGCGCCTTCCATGTCCCCCGCCTGGAACTTTTCGTAGATTGCCGCCATGTTCTTCGGGAACACGTTGGCACACCCGGCGATGCCGCCGGTGCCGCCCGCCATCAGCGTCCACAAAATCAGCGAATCGTTGCCCGAAAGCACGGAAAAGTCCATACCCCGAGTCTTTTCGACGTACTGCAGGATGTTGTCGAAGTCGCCGCTAGAATCCTTGGCTCCCCGGATGGCCGGGATAGCGGCGAGCCTTCCCACCGTGGCGGGAGAGAGCGCGTTGCCGGTCCTCGCCGGGATATTGTACAGCACGATGGGCATGTCCACCGCCGTTGCCACGTTAAGGTAGTGCTGATAGAGCTCCTCTTGAGAGGCTTTCGCGAAATAGGGCGTCACGATGGACAGGACGTCCGCGCCCATGGCCTTGGCCCGAAGCGACTGGCGGATGGTTGCCCGGGTGCTGATGCAGCCGGTGCCCGCGTAGACGGTCAGCCGCCCGCTTGCCTCCTCCAGTACCGCCTCCAGCGCCCGCTCCTTTTCTTCCTCCTCCAGCGCGTAGCCCTCGCCATTGGTACCGAAGGCGAACACGCCGTGGACGCCCGCGCCCGCCATGCGCTTCACCTGCTCGCGCAGCGCAGCCAAATTCAGTTCCTCCCGCTCGTCAAACGGGGTCACCAGCGGACAGACGATGCCCCGGATCAGCGTCATGCGTTGATTACCTCCCGGTAGATCGCCCGGGCGTCCTCCCGGGACACGCTTCGGCGGTTGTTCACAAGCAGCCGCTGCTGCTTGAGCCCTTCCTCCACCAGCACGTCGATGTCTTCAGCGCCTACGCCGTAGGCCTTGAAGTCCAGTTTCAGCGGCAGCACGCTCATGAGCTTTTCAATCTCCTCCAGCGCCCGGTCCGCCTGGGCTTCTTCCCCCTCCGGCGGGCAGGGCACAATCCCCCGGCAGATTTCCGCCAGTTGCTTTTTGCAGGCTTCCCTGTTGAAGCGCATCACCGGCAGCAACAGCGTAGCGTTGGCGATGCCGTGGGGGATGTGGTACCTGCCCCCCAATGGATAGGACAGCGCATGCACCGCTGTGGTTCCCGAAGCGGCGATGGCCGCGCCGCCGTAGAACGCGGCCAGCAGCATGTTGCTCTTCTCCACCATGGCGGTAGGATCAAAACAGGACTTTTCCAAGCTGGGCAGGATCAGCCGGATGGCCGCAAGCGAAAACAAATCGCTGAACGGGTTGGCCTTGAGC
>JAEVZE010000106.1 GCA_023392395.1 Bacillota bacterium | reverse complement strand
CGCCTGAACGGCGCGGGGAATTTTTTGCGATGAAAAACCCGAGGATTTTTCATCGCAAAAGAAGAGGCACTGCGCAGGCCTGAAATTCTGCGGAATTTCCGAGCTGCCTGATGGCTTGCGGTACTGTTTCTTCACCAGTGTGCGCACTGGTTCCTGAAACACGTTCCCGGCGCGCTGGTCGCCGGGAACGATTGGGTGGTACGGTGTGGTTTGTCAACAGCTTGATTCCCGCGCCTGAACGGCGAGGGGAATTTTGTGCGCTCCGCCCGCGAGCGGCTCCGGGGAGTGGCGTCGCCTTTTCTGTTTGTATTCCTCGCCGAAGGATGCTATAATATTCTATATTGAAAGATACCTTCCGAGGATTGGAGACGAAGTATGAAGGCGTATAACATCGCGGTGGCGGGTACGGGTTATGTAGGCCTGGTGGCGGGCGTTTGCTTTGCGCACATGGGGTACCAGGTGACCTGCGTCGATGTAGACGAGGCCAAGGTTCAAAAAATGCGCGCGGGCGAATCGCCCATCTACGAGGAAGGCCTGGAGGAGTTGATGCGCGAAACGCTGGCCGCCGGACGCATCCAATATACCACCGACTACCAGGCCGCCTACCGCCAGGCCGACGCCATCTTCATCGGCGTGGGCACGCCGGAGCAGCCGGACGGATCGGCCAACCTGTCCTACATCGCCACCGTCGCGCGGCAGATTGCCGAGACCGTGGAAAAGGATTGCCTGGTGGTGGTCAAATCAACGGTGCCGGTGGGCACCAACGACAAGGTGGAGCAGTTCATCCACGACTTTTTGGCCCACGACGTGCGCATTGAAGTGGCCTCAAACCCCGAATTCCTGGCGCAGGGCACCGCCGTGCACGATACCCTGCACGCCCAGCGCATCATCATCGGCACCCAGAGCGAGAAGGCCGAGCGCATGCTCAAGGAGATCTACGAGCCCTTTGGCCTGCCGATCGTGTCGGTGGGCCGCCGCAGCGCCGAGATGATCAAGTACGCCTCCAACGACTTCCTGGCGCTCAAGATTTCCTACATGAACGACATCGCCAACCTCTGCGAGCTGGTGGGCGCGGACATCACCGAGGTGGCCCGCGGCATGAGCTACGACGAGCGCATCGGCAAACGCTATCTGAACGCGGGCGTGGGCTACGGTGGCAGCTGCTTCCCCAAGGACACCAAGGCGCTGCGCTTTCTGGCCAAGCAGTGTGGATACCGCCTGCGCACGGTGGACGCGGCGGTGGAGGTCAACGAGGCGCAGAAGACGGTGCTGTTCCAGAAGGCCTGCCAGAGGCTCATCAGCTTCGACCGACTGAAGGTGGCGATCCTGGGCGTGGCGTTCAAGGCGGGGACGGACGACCTTCGGGAAGCGCCGGCCCTGGACAACGTACAGCTGCTTCTGGACGCGGGGGCGATCATCCACTTCTTCGATCCGGTCGCGGCCGCGGCGTTCGAACGCAGGTTTCCCGGCCGCGTGATTTCCGAAAAGACGCCGGAGGACGCGCTGAAGGGTGCCAATGTGTGCTTCGCGTTCACCGAGTGGCCTGAGATCCGTTCTCTGACACCGGGAGACTTTAAGGCGCGCATGCGGACGCCTTTGGTCTACGACGGGCGCAACCTGTTCAACCCCTTTGAGATGGCCGAGGCGGGCGTGGAATACCACTCCATCGGCCGAAAGGGCGGCACTCCTGCGGGAAAATGAACCAAGCAGGGCGCGTGCGCGTCTACAATGAAGCGTAATCTCTACCAAACGCAGCCGGAAGCGGAGGGATAAAGTTGCTCTCAACCGTAAATTCAGGGCTGGACGCATTTTTCCTGTCCGGCGGGGTCAACCTGATCCTCTACGTCCTGCTGGCGGCGGTGTTCCTGTACTGCCTGATCCGGGGCGTAGCGCCCCTGACGGCGTCCCGGCAGGCGCTTTTGCGCGGCGCGCGCTCAATCCGAAAAGGCGACAAGGCCAAGAGGTCCTGGCGGGATGAGAACTTCCTGGGCAGCGCGTTTGAGGCCCGGTGGAGCGCGTTTTTGAAGACCCAAACCTTCCTGGAGGAGCAGTTTGAGGCTGGCGCCAAGGTGGACGACTACATCGGCGAGGACGACGTATGCCCGCCGGAGGCGACAGCGCTTTCCGAATCCACGCCCGGCATCCTGATGTCGCTGGGCGTTCTGGGCACGCTGATCGGCTTGTGGCAGGGGCTTCCCGGCGCCACCGACATGGCCCAGATGCTCGTCGCCGTCCGGATGGCGCTGGCGCCCGCCATCGTTGGGGCCGCGCTGGCCGTCCTGTTCTCCATCATTCACCGCACGTCGATGAGCGGCGCGCAGGGCGCGCTGGCGGCGTTTTACGACGCGATGGCGCGCTACGCAGGCGCTCCGCAGGTGGACCCCGCAGCCCAGGCGGCGCTTATGCAGCGGGAGCAGGCCGAGCGCATCCAGACGTTGACCGACGAAGTTTCGAGCAAGCTGGCCGATCGCTTCGCCCTCTCGATGACCAAGGCCCTGGCGCCAATGACCGGGGAATTGGAGCGGTTCACCCAGGCGGCCTCCAAGGAGCAGGTGCGCGGTGTTGACGCGCTGGTCAGCCGCTTTGTGGGCCTTCTGGATGAGCGCATGGGGGGCGGGATGGACAAGCTGTCCCAAACCATCGACGGCCTGTGCAGGAGCCACCAGCAGATTCAGGACGATTTGAAAAAGGCATCCGACGGCATGTCTCGCGTGTCCCGCGACATGAGCGAGGCGCAGCGGCTGTCCCAGGACATGATCGACAAGTTTGACGGGTACCTGACCCGCCTGGGCGGCGCGCAGGCGATGGTGGAGGAAGGCTACGCCCGCATCTCCGCCAACGTGGAGCATCTGGAGATCGTCGCCCGGCAGCAGAACAACTACCTCCTGTCGGTGGGCAAGCTGCAGACCGAATGGTCCAAGGCGCTCTCCGCCTTCCAGACCGCCGCGGACCAGTTCGCGAAGGTGTCCACGGACAACTCGCTGTCCGCCAGCCAGGCCATGACCCGCGCCGCGGAGGAACTGAAAAAATCCAGCGAGTCGCTGACGCAGAGCCACCAGGCGCTGTCCACGGGCGTCAGCCGGGAGATTGAAAAGGCCTATTCTTCCTTCTTCCAGAACGCGGGCAAGACCAGCGACCAGCTCAACTGGCTGATGGAGAACATCAAGGCCACGCTGGCGCGGCTCCCGGATCTTCTGGACGACACCGCCGCCATCTACTCCGGGCAGGCCGACCGTCTCACCGACGCGCTGCGCTCCGCGCAGGCCGCGCTGGAGGACGCCGTCGACCACATCTCGGCATACGGAGGGCGATGACCATGAAGCCGAAGCGCAGGCCCGGGACAGTGCCGCTGCCGGTGGGCGCGCTGATGGCGCTGGTGCTGCTCGTAATCGCCGTGGTGCTGGTGTTCGGCGCGTTCCAGCAGCAATCGGTGAACGAGCGGAAGTCGGTCGATGTTTTAAACCGCGACAAGGCCCTCGACCAGCGGGAAGCGGAGCTCGACCAGAGGCGCAGCGCGCTTAATCAGCGGGACGACGCGATTGCAAAGCAGGAATCGTCGCTAAGCGATAGGCAACAGGCGCTGGAGAAGCAAAAGGGCGATCTGGACGAGGACGACGCGGCGCTGAAAGCGCGGGAGCAGACACTCGCCGAAGGCGTTCAGGCGCTTGCCAAAGATCAGGCGGCGCTGACCCAGGCCCAGATAGACCTCGCCGCCCGGGAGAAGGCGCTTGTCGGCAAGCAGGCGGATTATGACACCCGGCTTCAGGACTACGTCTCGCTGCAGCAGGCGGTGGACGACGCGCTGGGCGCGCGTTCCCGCATCGCCTCGACATTGACGGCGGCTTTCAAGGCTGCGGGCACTTCCGCTGTCGTGGACGAAGAAGGCGGCGCGTCGGTGGAGTTGAGCATGTTGTTTGACGGCAGTTCCGCCGCGCTCACCAAGGACGGGAAACTGTTGCTGGACGCGATGCTGCCGGTCTGGTATCAGGCGCTGTCCGGCGAAACGTACGCGGCGCTGTCGGTGGAGGTCACAGCCCCCGAGGGCGATTCACAGGCGCTGGACCTGGCGGCAAGGCGCGCGATGGCCATCCTGGAATATGCGGAGGATGCCCAGGCGCTGGGTGAAGATGGCCGCCGGGCGATCCTGTGCACAGGGCTTTCAGGAGCCCGTCCGGACGCAACCGGCGCGTCCCGAGCGGTTTTCCGGTTTTTTCTGAACAATGACGCGCTGCGCGTAGCGCGGGCCGGGTGACGCAGGGCAACAGCA
>JAEVZE010000119.1 GCA_023392395.1 Bacillota bacterium | reverse complement strand
ACCATCCAATCGTTCCCGGCGACCCGTGCGCCGGGAACGTGTTTCTTGAACCAGTGCGCACACTGGTTCAAGAAACAATGCCCTAAGTCAGCAGGCCGCCCGGAAATTACGGAGAATTTCAGGACTGCGCAGTAACTACTCCTTCGCGTTGAAAAGCCGCTTGCGGATTTTCAACGCCGGCGAAGCCCGGTCAGATCCTTGATCACTTCGCCTGCCAGGATCAGCCCCGCCACCGACGGCACAAAGGCGGTGGACCCGGGGATGTCCCGCCGGACGGTGCACTTTCGGGCCGTACCCGGAGGGCAGACGCAGTGGACACGGCAGGAGATCGCCATGTTCTCAAGCGGCCGGATGGGCGGCTCCTCGGAATAAACCACCTTCAGGTTTTGAATGCCGCGCTTTTTGAGCTCCGTCCGCATGACCCTGGCCAGCGGGCAGACCTTCGTTTCATAGATGTCCGCCACGCGGAACAGAGTCGGATCGACCTTGTTGCCCGCGCCCATGCAGGAGATGACCGGAACATGCGCGTCTTTCGCCCGCTGGACGATTTCCAGCTTGCCCTTCACAGTGTCAATCGCGTCGATCACGTAGTCGTACTGGGTAAAATCAAACCGGTCGGCGGTATCCGGCAGGAAAAAGCAGGCGTGCTTATAGACGACCGTCTCCGGGCAGATGTCATGCACGCGCTCCTCGGCCACATCCACCTTCATACGCCCGATGGTTTTGTGTGTGGCGAAGATCTGGCGGTTGAGGTTGGTCAGGCAGATCTTGTCGTCGTCGATTAGGTCCAGCGCGCCGATCCCGCTGCGGGCCAGCGCCTCCACGGCGTAGCCGCCCACGCCGCCGATGCCAAAGACCGCCACGCGGCTGTGACGCAGTTTGTCCATGGCTTCCGAGCCAAAGACCAGCTCGGTCCTGGAAAATTGGTTCAACATACGGTATTCTCCCATATTCCCGCGACTGCGGGTGTGATCTTTTATCAGGCCCAGTGCCTCATTGTACCGCAGAATGGCTCCGGTGTCCACGAATCGCGGGAAAATCCGCGAAAAGTCAAACTTCCAATCAGGCCTTGCCGCCTGGAAAATTTGATCCGGTAGGTATGGGACCTTTTCAGCCTGGGCGTCGCTGGTTAAGAATAAGATAACGACAAAAGCGCGCCGCACTCAGGCGCTGGAGGGAATGGATCATGGAAAAGATCACGGGCACCTGCCCCGGATGCCATAAAAAGTGCGACCTGGCCACGCCCCGCTGTCACGTGGGCGAGGTCTACGCCAAGACGGGCGCTCTGCCGGGCGGCAAGAAGCACAAGGACCGGAAGGACCACCCGCAGGAGGAGGCGGCTGCGCAGTCCCTAGAGGAGATCAGCGGGCGGCACCCTGAAACGCCCTCCGGTGACGACAAGCTGGCCCGTATGCTCCGCGCCGTCTCCCGCGCGCTCAGGCATGGGGAAGGGACGCTGGACGCGCTGTCCGAAGAGGAGAAGGCGCAAATGGGTGCGCTTCTTGACAAGGCGAGCGCCGGCTGGGGGCTCGATCTGGACGTGTCCTGCGGCCACCATGGTCATCATGGCTGCGGCGGCGCTTGCGCGGGAGACTGCCACGGCCACAAGAGCAAGCACGGCCACCACGGGCACGGCGATTGCAAAGAACACAAGCACTGAGCGTGGAATATGAACCCTGATTCCCGGTCGTACGCGGCGGCCAGATTTGCTGCGCCGTGATTGTACATTTAACGGCCGGGCGGTACAATGCTCCCATCTCCCCAAAACTTCATTTGAGAGAAGGTCGCGCCTTGAACCGCCGCAACCTCCCGACGCCCCGCTTATCCGGTGAACTCAAAGGCAAGCTCGCTCTCGGCGTTGCGATGTTGGGCACCGCGTTCTCCTCGGTGCTCAACAAGTTCGCGCTGGGCGAGGGGATGCACCCCATCTGGATCAATGCGTACCGCCTGGGTTTCGCGCTGGTATTGATGCTGGCCTATGCGCTCGTGCGCAGGCAGCCGCTCCATGTGCGCATGCCCCGGCGGCAATTTTTGCTTTCCATGCTCTCAGGGGTGCTATTGGCCGCGCACTTTGCCTGCTGGGTTTTCGCGCTGAAATACACCGATGCGCTGGCCGCCGCGGCGATTTGGAGCACGTACCTGTTCTTCACGGCGCTGGGCGCGATGTTCCTTTTGAAGGAGCGCGTGCCCGCAGCCGCATTCCTCGCGATGGCGGCCGCTTTCGCGGGCGTTCTGGTGTGCAATCTGGGCTGGAGCGAAACCAAGGTCTCGGGCAACCTGTTCGCGCTGGGCGCGGCGCTGACCCAGGCAGGGTACTTCATGTGTGGTCGCTTTGTACGGCGAACCTCTGATAATTTTTCCTATACGCTGGTATTGTACGCGGTCGCGTTTTTGGCGCTTGTACTGACGGGGCTGATTGCGCGACTGCCCGCCGAGGGCATGACGCCGCCCGCGTTGGCCGCCTCGCTGGGTCTGGCCGTACTATGTACGCTTCTGGGCCATACGCTGGCCAGCTACGCGCTCAAGAGCCTGAGCGCCACCACCGTGTCCGTCGGCATGCTGGCGGAGGTGATCACCGGCCCGCTGCTCGTGTTCCTGGTACTCGGCGAAGCGCCCGGGCGGTACACGCTGATCGGCGGAGCGGTCATTCTCGCCGCCGTGGCTTGGTATTTCTGGCTGGACTGGCGGCGGCAGGTGTCCCGCGCGGAGGAAACCACATCGGATACAATGTAAAGGAGTGCCCGCCATGAGCGTTTCGACAATGCGCATGATCGGCAGCGGTGCAGCGGAGGCCATTCCCAGCCCCATGTGCCGATGCCCAATTTGTGAGAGTGCGCGGGTCAGCCG
>JAEVZE010000030.1 GCA_023392395.1 Bacillota bacterium | reverse complement strand
GAAGAAACCTCATGGATCAACAGCGCAAACGGGAGTTGGAATTGATCGCGCAGCGGCTGCGCATTACCGGCCTGAAGATGGTGCAGGGCGCGCATTCCGGGCACATCGGCGGCGCGTTCTCCCTGTCGGAAGTCATGGCGGTTCTGTATTTTGACAAGATGAACATCCGGCCCGATCAGCCCGACTGGGAGGACCGGGACCGGTTCGTGCTCTCCAAGGGGCATTGCACCGTGGCGCTGTACCCGGCGCTGGCGCTGCGGGGATTTATACCGCTCGAGCGGCTGGGCGAGTTCCGGAAGATCGACGGGCATCTGTCAGGACATGCGGAAATGACCCACGTGCCGGGCGTCGACATGTCGACGGGGTCGCTGGGGCAGGGGTTCTCCACGGCGGTCGGCATGGCGCAGTGCGCAAAAATGCTCGGAAAATCCATCACCGTATACGCGGTGCTGGGCGACGGCGAAATCCAGGAGGGGCAGATCTGGGAGGCGCTGATGTACGCCGGCGCCCATAAGCTGGACAACCTGGTCGCGATCCTGGACAGCAACAAGGTCCAGCTGGACGGCTGCGTGTGCGAGATCCTGAATACCGGCGATTTAGAAGCCAAGTTCGAGAGCTTCGGCTTCTTCACCCAGTCCATCGACGGGCACAGCGTGGAGGAAATCGCGGACGCGGTCAACCGCGCCAAGGCGGAAAAGGGCCGACCGTCGATGATCATCGCCAACACCGTCAAGGCCAAGGGCATCTCCTTCATGGAGGGAAAGTGTCAGTGGCATGGGAAGACCCCGGACGAAGCGCAGTTCGCGCTGGCGTTCGAAGAATTGTACACGCGCGAAAAGGAATTGGAGGGCTGAGCGATGGCGGAAAAAATTGCGACCCGGCACGCCTACGGCGAGGCGCTCGCCGAGATCGGCGCAAACCCCAGAATCGTCGGGCTGGACGCGGATGTGGCCACCTGCACCATGTCCATCCTGTTCGGCCGGAAATACCCGGACCGCTTCTTCAACGTCGGCATCGCCGAGGCGAACATGATCGGTATGGCCGCCGGCATGGCCACGTTCGGCATGATTCCCTTCGTGCACGCGTTCGCGATGTTCGCGGCGGGGCGCGGCTTCGACCAGATCCGTAACACCGTGTGCTACCCCCGCCTCAACGTCAAGATCGTCGGCACCCACGCCGGGCTCACCGTCGGCGAGGACGGCGCCACCCACCAGTGCCTGGAGGACCTGGCGCTGATGCGGTCCATCCCGGGCATGACGGTGATCTGCCCCGCGGACGGCGAGGAGACTCGCCAGGCCGTCAAAGCGGTCTCACAGTACGCGGGTCCGGTCTACCTGAGGCTCGGCCGCCTGGCGGTCGCCCCAGTCTCGGACTTCGAAGGCTACAAATTTGAAATCGGCAAAGCGGTGACGCTCCGCGGCGGAAACGATGTGACGATTGCCGCAACCGGCATGATGGTTCAGGAGGCGATCCAGGCGGCGGACGAACTGAAGGCCGAGGGCATCTGCGCGCGCGTGCTCAACATTCATACCATCAAGCCGTTGGATGAGAAGGCGATTTTGGACGCGGCCCGCGAAACGGGCGCGATCGTCACCGCCGAGGAGCATAACGTGCTGGGTGGCCTGGGCGGCGCGGTTTCGGAGGTTGTGTCAGAGCGCTTCCCGGTTCCGGTGCTGCGCGTCGGCACGCGGGATACCTTCGGCCGGTCGGGCGACGCGCTCCAGCTGATGAAGGCGTACGGCCTGACCGCCGGGGAGATCGTCAAACAGTGCAGAATGGCGCTCACCTTGAAAAACAAGCCCGCGTAAAAGCCGTGCATCGGGTTCATCCACGTGGTATGATACTCTTGTGCGGCGCGTCGGTGTAAATCCACACGCGCCGCGGCACGGGAACGCCGGTCATCGGGAGGAAAAAGAAATGGACATCGTATTGGGGCTGGATTTCGGCACGGATTCGGCGCGGGCGCTGGCCGTCCGGGCGGATGGCGGGACTGTGGGCGAGGGCACGGCGCTCTACCCCCGGTGGCGGGAGGGGTGCTACTGCGATTCCGGCGCGCAGCGCTTTCGTCAGCATCCGCTGGACTATGCGGACGCGATGACCCGCGCGGTCAAGGAGGCCCTCGCGCCACTGACGCTGGATGAGCGCGCCGCCATCCGCGCCGTCGGCGTGGACGCGACCGGCTCCACCGTCTGCCCGGTGGACCGGGATGGGACGCCGCTCTCGCTGACGGACGGCTTTGAGGACAATTCCAACGCGATGTTCCACCTGTGGAAGGACCATACCGCCACCGCCGAGGCCAATGAAATCGACCGGGCGTTCTCCCACTGGCCGGGCGGCGACTACACGCGCTTCCAAGGCAAGTATTCGTCCGAGTGGCTCTGGGCCAAAGCGCTGCGCACCGCCCTGATCGATCCGGCAGTCCGGAATTCCGCCTGGTCCTGGGTGGAGCTGGCCGATTGGATCCCGGCGCTTTTGACCGGGCGGACGAAGCCGGAGTCCATGTATCGCTGCGCCTGCGCGGCGGGGCACAAGGCGCTGTGGCACTCGGATTTCGGCGGCCTTCCGGCGCGGGAATGCCTGGCCTCGCTGCATCCGCATCTGGTGGAGATCGCGGACCGCTACGTCGCGGCGCCCGGCATGGCCACCGACCGGGTGGGGACGCTGTTGCCCCGCTGGCGGGACGAGTGGGGGCTGCCGGACGGCGTGATCGTGTCGGGCAGCTCGCTGGATGCCCACGCGGGCGCTGTGGGCGCGGGCATCGGCCCGGGCACGCTGGTCAAAGTGATCGGTACCTCCACGGTGGACATGGCGGTGGTGCGCCCCGGCGA
>JAEVZE010000478.1 GCA_023392395.1 Bacillota bacterium | reverse complement strand
TGTTCGACAAGAATAAGGTATTTCTGGGGATCGCACCCATCGGCTGGTGCAACGACGACATGCCGGAACTGGGTGCGGAAAACAACTTCCGCCAGACGGTCAGCGAAATGGCGCTGGCTGGGTTCGCCGGCACCGAAATTGGCAACAAATACCCGTCCGACCCGGCTCAGCTCAAGTGGGAGCTCGATCTTCGTGGCATGCGGGTGGCCTCCCGCTGGTTCAGTTCGTTCCTGCTGACCAAGCCCTACGAAGAGGTCCTGGCGGATTTCCTACGCGAGCTGGACTTTCTCAAGGCCGTTGGCGCCAGCCGCATCAACGTGTCCGAGCAGAGCTACTCCATCCAGGGCCAGGCGGATACGCCGGTGCTGGGCGGCGCGAAGCATGTGATGGACGATGTCGAATGGGCCCGCTTTACGGATGGACTCAACCGGCTGGGCAAGGCGGCGAAGGAGCGGGGCTTTAAGCTGTGCTTCCACCACCACATGGGCACCGTGGTGCAGACCGCCGCGGAGACCGACCGGATGCTCCGGGACACCGACCCCGAATTCGTGTTCCTGTGCTACGACACCGGCCACTTCACCTTCGCGGGGGAGAACCCCTTGACGATGCTGGAAAAGTACGCCGCCCGCGTGGGGCATGTGCACCTGAAGGATATGCGCAGGGCGGTGGTCGACCGCGTGCAGCCGGAGGGCTGGAGCTTCCTGAAAGCGGTGCGGGAGGGTGCGTTCACTGTGCCGGGAGACGGCTGCGTGGACTTTGATCCCATTCTGAAGCTGCTGGCGGAGGCGGGGTACGAGGGGTGGCTGCTGGTCGAGGCCGAGCAGGACCCGGCCAAAGCCAATCCGCTGGAATACGCAATAAAGGCCCGCGCCTACATCAGGGAGCACGCGGGACTTTAGGAGGAAACATGTACATTCAAAAGGAGATCAGGCCTGGCTACAACCCCTTCCTGCTAGCGCCCGTGGAGGACGCGGGCACCGGCATGGACGTGGGGCTATTGGTACTGACGGACAACGCCAAGTGGGAGTTCTTCGAGCCGGACAAGGAAGTGGCGCTGCTACTGCTTCGGGGGACGGTGCGCTTTGAGTGGGGCGACATCGACTGCGAGGCCTGCCAGGTGCATCTGGCCAGCCGTCCGGACGAGTTCCGCCATGAACCCTGGTGCCTGCACGCGCCGCGCGCGACCAGGCTGCGCGTGACGGCGCTGGACAGCGCGGAACTGTACGTGCAGGCGACGGCGAACGAGCGGGACTTTCCGGCAAAATTGTACGCGCCGGAGGACGTGATGGTGCAGCACGCGGGCGCGAACGGAGAACTGATGGGCTGCATGCGCCGGGAGATCAAAACGCTGTTCGACTACGAGAGCGCGCCCTGGTCCAACATGGTGCTGGGCGAGGTTCTGAACTTCCCCGGCAAGTGGTCCAGCTACCCGCCGCACCACCACCCGCAGCCGGAGGTCTACTTCCACCGCTTCGATCACCCGCAGGGATTCGGCGCCAGCTTCGCCAATGGTGAACTGTACACCTCCCGGCACAACGGGCTGACCGTCATCAATCACGGCTTCCACTCCCAGGCCGCCGCGCCCGGCTACGCGATGACGTACGTTTGGGGCATCCGGCACCTGCCCGGCGACCCATGGAGGAAGACCCGCATCGACGACCCGGAGCATGAATGGCTCTGGAAAGCAGACGCCAACGAACACATTTTCACCCCGGAGGGCTAGAAATATGAAAACGGTACGGCTCACCATGGCGCAAGCGCTGGTGCGCTTTCTGGAAAACCAGTACGTCCGCTTTGACGGGGCGGAGCACCGCTTCGTGCGGGGCGTCATGATGCTGCCCGGCCACGGCAACGTGGTAGGGCTGGGGCAGGCGCTGCAGCAGGAGCGTAAAAACCTCGAACTCTATCAGGGCAAGAACGAGCAGGGCATGGCCCACGCGGCCATCGCCTTTGCCAAGCAGACGAAGCGCAAGGAAATCTTCGCGGTCACTTCTTCGGTGGGGCCGGGCGCGGCCAACATGGTCACCGCCGCGGGCACCGCCACCGCCAACAACATCCCGGTCTTGATCCTGCCGGGCGATGTGTACGCCTGCCGCCAGCCCGACCCGGTGCTGCAGCAGATCGAGCAGACCCACGATTTGGGCCTCTCCACCAACGACGCGTTCCGTGCGGTGTGCCGCTACTGGGACCGGATCAACCGGCCCGAGCAGCTGATGAGCGCGATGATCAGCGCCTTCCGCGTGCTGACCGACCCCGCCGACACCGGCGCGGTGTGCATTGCGCTGCCGCAGGACGTGCAGGGCGAGGCCTGGGACTACCCGGAGAGCTTTTTTGAAAAGCGCGTACACGTGATCGAGCGCCGCCCGCCGTCCCAGGAGGCGGTGGCGGAAGCGGTGAAGCGCATCCAAAGCGCGAAGAAGCCGATCCTGGTCTGTGGCGGCGGCGTGCGCTATTCGGAAGCCCACGGCGCTTTCCGCGAGTTCGCGGAAACCTTCAACATCCCCTTTGGCGAAACCCAGGCGGGCAAATCGGCCATCGAATGGACGCACCCGATGAACCTGGGCGGCATCGGCGTCACCGGCTGCGCCGCCGCCAACGAGATCGCAAAAGATGCCGACCTCGTGATCGGCGTGGGCACCCGCTACACCGACTTCACTACGTCTTCCAAGTGGCTGTTCCGGGAGGGCGCGAAATTTGTCAACATCAGCGCCTCCGCGTTCCAGGCCATGAAGCTGGACGCGGTGCCGGTGGTGGCGGACGCCAAGGCTGCGCTGACCGCCATCGCTCACGCGCTGACCGGTTACAAGAGCGGCTGGGGCGGCGAGATCGCGTCGGCCAAGGCCCGCTGGGCGGAGGAACTTTCCCGGCTGGACAACCTGCGCTTCACCGGCGCGGGGTACGAGCCGGAGGTGAACGACCGGAACGCCGCCTCTGCCAAGAAATTCGCGGGGGACGTGAACGCGCACCTGACCCAGACGGAAGTGCTGGGCGCGCTGAACCGGCTGGTCGAAAAAGACGCGGCGGTCATCGGCTCCTCCGGCAGTCTTCCCGGCTGCATGCAGCGCATGTGGCGGCCTGAGACCCCCGACACCTACAACATGGAATACGGCTATTCCTGCATGGGCTACGAGATCTCCGGCGCGTTGGGCGTAAAGCTGGCCATCGGGGACCGGCAGGTGTATTCGATGGTGGGCGACGGCAGCTTCGTGATGCTGCACTCGGAGCTTTTGACCTGTGTGCAGGAGCGCCTGAAGATCAACGTGTGCCTGTTTGACAACGCGGGTTTCGGCTGCATCAACAATCTGCAGGTCGGTCAGGGCAACGACACCATGGTCACGGAGCTGCGCTACCGCAGCAACTCCGGCCACGGCGGGGATTTCCTGAACGTGGACTATGCCAAGATCGCGGAAGGCTACGGCGCGGTGGGCTACACTGTGCGCACCATGGCGGAATTGGAAAGCGCGGTTGAGGACGCGAAAAAGATCACGGATCGCCCGGTGCTGTTCGACATCAAGGTGCTGCCCAAGTCCATGACGGGCGGCTATGGCGCTTGGTGGCGCGTGGGCACGCCGGAGGTGGCCGAGAACCCGCGCTATGAGAGCGCATGGCAGGATCACGTATCCCACGTCAAGGACGCGCACCAATACTGACAAAAGATTGATCGAAGAAGGAAGGGCAAACAAATGGGCGAGAAACTCAAAATCGGCATCATCGGCGCGGGGCGCATCGGAAAACTGCACGCGGCCAACCTGGTAAACCGGGTGGCGAACGCGGAGGTCGCGGCGATTTCGGACGTGTTCCTGCCCGCGGCGGAAGAACTGGCTGCAAAACTCGGCGTCAAAGTGGCCACCCAAGACTACCATGACCTCCTGAACGACCCGTCCATCGACGCGGTGTTCATCTGCTCCTCCACCGATACCCATTCGCCCATCTCGATCGAGGCGGCGAAGGCGGGCAAGCACATCTTCTGCGAAAAGCCCATCGACCACGACCTCTCCAAAATCGAGGCGGTCTTGAAAGCCGTCAAGGAAGCGGGCGTCAAGTACCAGGTGGGCTTCAACCGCCGGTTTGACCGCAACTTCAAACACGTGCGGGATGTCGTCGCCTCCGGCGGCATCGGCGACGTGCAGATCGTAAAGGTCACCTCCCGCGATCCCGCGGCCCCGCCAATCTCCTACGTGAAGGTGTCCGGCGGCATCTTTGTGGACATGACCATCCACGACTTCGACATGGTGCGCTACCTCTCCGGCAGCGAAGTGGACGAAGTCTCCGTGTTCGGCGCTTGCCTGGTGGACCCGGAGATCGGCAAGGCCGGGGACGTGGACACCTGCATCATCTCCCTGCGCTTCAAAAACGGCGCGCTGGGCGTGATCGACAACTCCCGCCAGGCGGTCTACGGCTACGACCAGCGCATTGAGGTCTTCGGCTCGAAGGGCATGATCTCCGCTGAAAACGAGACCGCCAACAACACCACCTGGTACACCGCCGAAGGCGTGACCAAGGAAAAGCCGCTGTGGTTCTTCCTGGAGCGCTACAACGACGCCTTTATCCAGGAGGAGAGCGACTTTGTCGAAGCTTGCCTCACCGGCAAGGAAACGCCTGTTGGCTCCTTCGACGGACTGCAGCCGGTGAAGATCGCCATCGCGGCCAAGAAATCCTGGGAGATGGGTGGCGCGCCGGTCAAGGTTGAGTAATCGGGGGAAGTGCGCATGAAGCAACTGAAGGTTGGCATCATCGGCGCGGGGCGCATCAGCCGGGTGCACACGCCCAATCTGGTCCACCGCGTGGAGGGCGTCGAGGTCGTGGCGCTGGCGGACATCGATTACGAGGCCGCGCGGAAGCTGGGCGAGCCGCTGGGGATTCCCAGGCTCCTGACCGACTATCATGACATCCTGAACGACCCGTCCATCGACGCGGTGTTCATCTGTTCGCCGACCGATACGCACGTGACCATCGCGGTCGAGGCGGCGAAGGCGGGCAAGCACATCTTCTGCGAAAAGCCGGTGGACCAGAGCCTCGAGGAGATTCGCAAGGTGATCGAGGCGGTCGAGGCGGCGGGCGTCAAGTGCCAGGTGGGCTTCAACCGCCGGTTTGACCGCAACTTCTGGCGCATCTACGAGGCGGTCCGGCAGGACGAGGTGGGCGGCGTTGAGATCGTCAAGATCTCGTCCAGGGACCCGGTCGCGCCGCCGGTCTCCTATGTGAAGACCTCTGGCGGCATCTTCGCAGACATGATGATCCACGATTTCGACATGGTGGAGCACCTGTCGGGCAGCAGGGTTTACGAGGTGTCCACCTCCGGCGCGTGCCTGATTGATCCCGGCATCGGCGAGGCGGGCGACGTGGACACGGCGGTGGTGATGCTGCGGCTTACGAGCGGCGCGCTGGCCGTGATCGACAACTCCCGGCAGGCGGTCTACGGCTACGATCAGCGCATCGAGGTCTTTGGCTCAAAGGGCATGATTGCCGCCGAGAACGAGACCATGAACAGTACCACGCTTTCGACCGCCGCCGGGGTCGCGCGCGCAAAGCCGCTCTGGTTCTTCCTGGAGCGATACACCGACGCGTTTGTCCGGGAGGAGCAGGGCTTCGTCGACGCGTGCCTGAACGATACGCCCGTGCTCATCAGCGCGCGGGATAGCCTCTCGCCCGTCGCCATCGCGATCGCGGCGGGAAAATCGCTGGCGCTGGGCGGCGCGCCGGTCAAAGTGGAACGATAGGTAATGGGAGGGAACGAAATATGAAAAAGATTAAGGTGGGCGTCGCGGGCTACGGCACCATCGGGCAGCGGCTTGCGGACGGCGTGGCGCTGCAGGGCGACATGGAACTGGTGGGCGTGGCCGATTTGATGCCGACGCTGGCCATCCGCGCGCTCAAAGAAAAGGGTATGCCCTACGATATGTACCTGGTGGACGGCGCGGACAAGGCGGCTTTTGACGCGCTGGACATCCCGGTGGCCGGAAGCTTTCAAGACCTGATCGGCAAGGTGGATATGATGCTGGACTCTTCGCCCGGCGGCGTCGGCGCGAAGAACAAGCTTCTCTACGAAAAGGCGGGCATCAAGGCCATCTTCCAGGGCGGCGAAAAAAATTCCGTGGCCGACGTGTTCTTCCACGGCTATGCAAACTTTGAAAAGGGCGTGGGCGCGGACTACCTGAAACTGACCAGTTGCAACACCACCGGCCTCATCCGCGCCGTGGACGCGCTGGACCGCGCCGTGGGCGTTTCGAAGGTGGCCATCACCATCATCCGCCGCGTGGCCGACCCGGGCGACTATCACCGCGGGCTCACCAACGCGCTGCAGATCGACAAGGCGCCCTCCCACCAGGCGGTGGACCTGATGACCATCATGCCCCATGTAGAGGCCACCGGCATTCTGGTGCATACGCCGGTCACCCACGGCCACATCATCACCGTGCTGGCCAGCGGCGTGGATGGCAAGAAGATCACCCGCGAACAGGCGCTCGCCTGCTTTGAGGCGCACCCGCGCATCCGCGTGGTGTCCATCTCCGAAGGTTTCATGGGCAACGCCAGCTTCTTCAAGTACGCGCGCGACCTTGGCAACGCCCGCGGCGACATGTACGAGATCGGGCTGTGGTCGGATAGCATTGTGGAGTCGGGCAACGACATCATGTTCGCCATCAACATCCCGCAGGAGTCGGTCACGATTCCGGAGACGATCGACGCCGTCCGCGCGGCGATGAAGATGCAGCTGACGCGCGAGGAAGGCACCAAGGAGACCAACAAATACCTCGGGATCGGAAAGTTCAAAAAATAAAGAACCTCGAAACGGGGGAGGAAACTCCCCCTTTGCCTATGAAGGAGGGATGCACATGCGCTTTGGCATCCATACGCTGGACGAGTTCGATGTAAGCGGCAAGGCCGTTTTGTGCCGCGTGGACATCAACCAGCCGGTGGACCGCGAGACGGGTGCACTCAAGAGCACCGCGCGCATCGAAGCCTGCGTGCCGACGCTGAAGGAACTGCTGGATCGCGGCGCAAAATTGACGCTTCTGGCCCACCAGGGCAGCGATATTGAATATCAAAATTTCTTCACCACCCAGCCCCACGCGAAGGTGCTGTCACAGCTGTTGGGGCAGGAGGTCAAGTTCGTGGACGACGTGTGCGGCCCGGCGGCGCGGGAGGCGATCCGCGCTCTCAAGCCCGGCGAGGCGCTGCTGCTGGACAACGTGCGCTTCTGTTCCGAGGAGCAGACGCTGTTCGAAATGAACCTGAAGCTGACCCACGAGCAGCAGGCCCGGACGGAAGTGGTGAAAAAGCTTGCGCCCCTGTTTGATCTGTACGTGTGCGACGCCTTCGCTGCCGCCCACCGGGACCAGCCGTCCCTGTGCGCCTTCGAACAGGTGCTGCCCAGCGCCATGGGCCGGTTGTTTGAAAAGGAATACTGCGTGATCTCGGAGCTCATGGAGCGCCCCGAGCGCCCCTGCGCGTTCATCCTGGGCGGCGCGAAGGTGTCCGACGCCTTTTTGATGCTGGGCACGGTCTTAAAAAGCGGCGCGGCGGATCTGGTGCTGACGGGGGGCCTGGTGGCCAACATCCTGCTGGCCGCCAAGGGCGTCGAAATCGGCCGGGGGAGCCTCCAGTTCATTGAAAAATCGGGCTACGCCGAATTTATCGAGAGCGCAAAGCCCCTTCTGGCGCAATATAGTGACAAGATCCTGCTGCCCAAGAGCCTTGCGTATCTTGAAAACGGCGTGCGCCGGGAGGCGGCGCTTGGCGAAGTGCCGGCAGAAGCCAGCGCGCTGGACATCGGCGCGGACGCGGCGGAAGAATATGCCAAGATCATCCGCAGCGTCAAAACCGTGTTCGTCAACGGGCCGATGGGCGTGTTTGAAAAGCCGGAGACCGAGGCGGGCACGCGGATCGTCTGGCAGGCGCTGGCGGAGACGGATGCGTACACCGTGGTCGGCGGCGGTGACAGCGTGACCGCGGCCAAGAAGTTTGGCGTAAAGAACAAGCTGGGGTACGTGTGCACCGGCGGCGGCGCGCTGATCCGCTTTTTGACCGATGAGGAGTTGCCGGTGGTGAAGGCGCTCAGGCATGCGGCGGCCGCGTTCCCGTCCGGAGGAGAGACCCATGAAACTTGAGTTTGGTTTTGGAAACGGGGTGCAGGTCGTCGAAGCGCCGGACGCAAACGTCGTGGGCGTGCTGACGCCCAACGACGTGAAGCTGGGCGCGATGGGCGTAGACGCGGTGCTGGACGCGCTGGCCCATCCGATCGGTTCCCCCAGGCTGCGCGACATCGTGAAGCCGGGCGGGAAGATCGCCGTCGTCACCAGCGACATCACCCGGCCCATGCCCACGTACGCCGTGATGCCCGCGCTGCTGGACGAATTGTGCCTGGCGGGTGTCAAGGCCGAAGACGTTACCCTGGTGTTTGGGCTGGGCAGCCACCGCCATCAAACCGAAGCTGAGATGCAGAAGCTGGCGGGCGAGCGGGCCTTCCGTGAGATCCGCTGTGTGGATTCCGACCCGGACGACTGCGTACACTACGGGGTGACCAAGCGCGGAACACCGGTGGACATCACCCGGATTGTGGCTGAGGCCGACCGCCGCGTGCTTTTGGGTAACATAGAATATCACTACTTCGCGGGCTATTCCGGCGGCGGTAAGGCGCTGATGCCCGGCGCGTCCACGCGGGAGGCCATTCAGCGCAACCATTCGCTGATGGTGAACCCCGACGCCTGCGCAGGGAAGCTGGACGGCAACCCCTTGCGCGAGGACATCGAGGAAGCGGCATGCATGGTCGGCGCGGACTTCATCCTAAACGTGGTGCTGGACGAGCACAAGCAAATCGTCCGTGCGGTGGCGGGCGACGTGGTTAAGGCGCACCGGGTGGGCTGCGAATTTCTGGATAAATTCTACCTGAAGCCGATCCCGGAGCGGGCGGACATCGTGCTGGTGTCCCAGGGCGGCGCCCCCAAGGACCTGAACCTGTACCAGACCCAGAAGGCGCTGGACAACGCCAAGCACGCGGTGAAGCCCGGCGGCGTGGTGATCCTGATCGGCTCCTGCCGAGAGGGGATGGGGGAGGAGACCTTTGAGAACTGGATGACCTGCTCGCCTTCCCCCGCCTCGATGATCGAGCGCATCCGCCTGGACTTTAAGCTGGGCGGTCACAAGGCGGCGGCCATCGCGATGGTGCTGGAAAACGCGGACATTTACCTGGTCAGCGACCTGCCGGACGACTTCGTGCGCCGCATTTTCCTCACACCCCATCCGTCGGCCCAGGCGGCGCTGGACGCGGCGCTTTTAAAACTGGGGAAGGATGCAACCATCCTTGCCATGCCCTACGGCGGCTCTACGCTGCCGAGAGCGCAGGGCTGATGAGAGTTAGCGACTTCGGGAACCCTCGGGAGGTTTGGAGGGCCAGAGCCCTCCATGTGCGATCATATGTACCGGCTTTGCAGGTGCATATGGATTTCCCCTAAGGGCGCGCTTGCCCGCCCGACGGGAAATCGATTCCGGCCATCGGATTTCGCTCGGAATTTCCTGAAGGAAATTTAGAAATCCGGCCCCGATCCCCATGCAATCACTTACGCCTCAGCGGAAGTGATTGCCCGACGAAGGAGGAAATCATGAAGACCGATCGAGAACTCAAGGCGCTGGCGACGCGCATCCGCATCGGCGCGGTGGAGGAATTCAAGGCCCGGGGCTTTGGCCACGTGGGCGGCGCGCTCAGCGTATGCGACCTGCTGGCCGTATTGTACGGAGATGTGATGCGCTACCGCCCGGAGGATCCCCATTGGCCGGAGCGGGACAAGCTGGTGTGCTCCAAGGGTCACGCAGGCCCGGCGATCTACGCCGCGCTGGCGATCGAGGGCTACTTCCCCTACGAAGACATCAAGACGCTCAACCAGCCTGGCACCCGCTTCCCCAGCCATTGCGACCGCAACAAGACCCCCGGCATCGACATGACCACGGGTTCGCTGGGGCAGGGCACTTCGCTGGCGGTGGGCATGGCGATGGGCGACCGTCTCAAGGGCCGGGACAGCCGCACCTACCTGATCG
>JAEVZE010000476.1 GCA_023392395.1 Bacillota bacterium | reverse complement strand
TCGTCGTCGAGACCGCCGAGAAGGTCATGGCCGAGAAGGGCGTCAAGATCGAGTACAAGGTGGGCACCATGATTGAGATCCCGCGCGCGGCCGTCACCGCCGACGAGATCGCCACCGCGGCCGAGTTCTTCTCCTTCGGCACCAACGACCTGACCCAGATGACCTACGGCTTCTCCCGCGACGACGCCGGCAAGTTCCTGGACGCCTACTACGCCAAGAAGATATTTGAATCCGATCCGTTCCAGCACCTGGACCAGAACGGCGTCGGCAAGCTGATCAAGCTGGCGGCCGAACTGGGCCGCAAGACCCGCCCGGGCCTTAAGCTGGGCATCTGCGGCGAGCACGGCGGCGACCAGTCCTCCGTCATCTTCTGCCACAACGTCGGGCTTGACTACGTCAGCTGCTCGCCGTTCCGCGTGCCGATCGCCCGCCTCGCGGCGGCGCATGCGGCCATCATGGAGAAGAACGCCAAGGCGTAAACTCCGTTAAGCACTAAGCCCCGCCGATCCGTTCGGCGGGGCTTTTCCATTTTTGGATCAGTTGCTTAGCGTAACCGTGCAGCAGAGCATACTGAGCGGCTGGCAGACCGTCACATCCTCGCACACGAGCCGCAATACCGGGCGCATCCCGGCGGGTTCATACTGGGCGGACGCGTATTCGAGGCGGCGGGTACCCTCGTTTCCAGTCAGCATCAGCCCCTTGTTTTCAAGGACGCCCTCCAGCCAAGCGTTTACGATGGCGGTGACGTCGATTTCCGTAACGCACTGGTTTGGATCGCTTACAAATTCAGTCTTCAGGGATTCGTCGGTGCGCGGCGGGCTGTACAGGCGCCCGTAGATGCTGTAAAAGTCCAGCAGCGGAACGACATGGTAGCGGTCGTGCGGACACTCCGAATGGCGCGCGGCGTCGCCGTTTGGTACTTTGTATAGAATCAGCCGTGCCTGCTTTAAGATGCGCAGGCCGATGCAAGGCGGGACATCCATGGTGAGAAAGGACTGATATCCATCCCCCACGGATAGAATGTTCATGTTTCTGCAGGTCAAAACGCTATGGGGCGGAAAACTGAAGGATAAACCGCACGCCAAATCGATGGTAGTCAAGGATCTCACCTCCGTCTATACTATTCATTTCTGCTTCATGCGTACATTTCTCACACTGATTTTCACGATGAGAATACACTGTAATGGAGGCGATATACGCCACCACTCAATCATATGGAAAAAGGAGATTGCAACGATGGACATCCCGGTATCAATCACAAACGGAACCGCATTTGACACCGACTTTGGCGAAACCGCGATTCTGATCATCCAGTTCACAACGGCGAACGCGATCACCTATGAGACGGGCACGACCCTCTATTTCTACGCGGTCATCACCGAAGGTGCCACTTCGCAGACCGTCTGCTTCGAATTGACCGGCGGCACCAATCCGTTCCCCGCCAGCACCACGCCGTATACGATTCCGAACACCTCCGACTTCACGGCTGCGGCGACCGCAACCGGAAAGGTGTATTATTCGGCGGCATAAGGGGTTGAAGGCGACAACCGGGTGAGAAAAAGTTGATGCCTGGCTGCTTATTCCGAAGACCCGCTGCGCCTTTTCACAGGATCGGGCGGCACGCATGCGGTGTGTGTCCGAAGACAAAAGGCACCCGGCAGAATCTGCCGGGTGCCTCTGAGCATCGAAAAACCCTTCGGTTTTTTCGATGCGGAAGGAACAACTGCGTGCGCCTGAAATCCCGCGAGGATTTCCGGGCGGCGCATTGACGGATGGGATTGTTTGTTCTCCCAATGTGCGCACTGGGAGAACAAACACATTTCCGGCGCACAGGTCGCCGGAAATGATTGAATCTCTTCGGGACTTTGTTGATGTCAAGAGGCACCCGGCAGACGCGGTCTGCCGGGTGCCCCTTAAACGGAAAGTCGTGAAGTGGATTACGCTACTCAGCCCACCGTGAACGCCGGGATCACGCCGCCCTTGTAGTCGGGGTTGTTCAGGATGTAGTCGTAGACCTTCTGGGAGCAGAGGGTCTGGCGCAGGGTTTCGACCCAGGGCTTGTCCACATCGGCTGCGCGGACCACGACGTAGTTGGTGTAGGTCTTGGCGGCCTCACCGTCGGCGGGCTCTACGAACACCGCGTCCTTGGAGGGGCTGAGCCCGGCGTCCAGCGCGAAGTTTCCGTTGATGACCGCCATGTCCACATCCTGCAGCGTGCGGGGCAGCTGGGCGGCCTCGATCTCAAGAATCGAGAGGTTCTTCGGGTTTTCGGCGATGTCCGCGATGGTGGCGCTAAGCCCCGCGCCTTCCTTCAGTTTGATCAGGCCCGCGCTCTCAAGGAGCAGCAGCGCCCGTGCTTCGTTGGACGGGTCGTTGGTGACGGTGATGGCCGCGCCGTCCTGAAGTTCGTCCAGCGTCTTGGTCTTGCCAGGGTAGAGCGCGTAGGGCTCATAGTGCACGCCGATCGCCGCCGCCAGCTTCTGGTCGTCGGCCACGGAGGCGTTGTAGGCCTCCATGTAGGGGATGTGCTGGAAGTAGTTGGCATCCAGATCCCCAGCGGACAGCGCCATGTTGGGCGTGGTGTACTCGGTGTAGACGACGATCTCAAGTTCGATGCCCTTGGCCGCCAGGTCGTCCTTGATCAGCTCCAGGATTTCGGCATGCGGCGTGGGGGTCGCCCCGATGACCAGCTTTTCGGCCATGGCCATACCGGAAACACCTAGAACGAGTACGAGTACGACGAGAAGGCTTACGAGTTTCTTCATGGGGAACCTCTCCTTTCCTGCAGGGCCGGCGGAATATAGGAACCGGCCTGCGGTCCTGCGCACCGCGCTGGGGTCGCGTGAGCTGATATCAACGCCCAATGTTTCTGCTTCGTCGCAGGGGGCCTTTTCGCGCAGGGAGGTTGGTCTCCCTGCGGGAAACCAAGTCGCTTCGCGACCGCACGATTCAAATGGATTTCGTGCGCCGCTGTGTCGCCTTTCGCTCAACGTAGCGCCGCTACGCCTCGCTTCGGCTCCTTGCCCTGCATCAAAAATTCCTCCCTGCTTTGGAAGCACAAACATTTGTCGTTGGTATTTCGCCCAGCTATAATGTGCGCGCCGAATGGAAGCCGCCGCATTATTTCAGAAGAAGAAAATGGGGAAGGGATGCTATTTTTTTCGTTTGTCGATCATGCTGGAGGTGCTGGTCCCGAACACCTGAATGACCTGCACCATCAGGACCAGCAGCACGCTGGCGGTGTAGAGCTTTTGCATGTCGAAGCGGTACATGCCGTAATCGATGGCGATCTTGCCCAGGCCGCCCGCGCCCACCGCGCCGGCCATCGCCGTGTAGGCGAGGATGGTGGTCATCGAGATCGCAAGGCCGTTTAAGAGCGACGGGAAGGACTCGGGCAGCATCACTTTGTAGATGATCTGGAAGATGGTCGCGCCCATCGACTGGGCTGCCTCGATCACGCCGCCGTCCACCTCACGCAGCGAGGATTCCACCATGCGTGCGATGTAGGGGAACGCGCTGATCACCAGCGGGAAGATGGCCGCGCGCGTGCCGATGGTGGTGCCCATCACCACTCGGGTCACCGGGAAAAGCATCAGAATGAGGATCAGGAACGGCACGGAACGCAGAATGTTGACCAACGCGCCCAGCACCTGGTTGAGCGCGGCGTTTTCCCGGATGCCGCCCTTGTCGGTCGCCACCAGCAGGACGCCCAGCGGCAAGCCCAGTAAATAGGAAAACAACGTCGCCAGCAGCGTCATCTGCAGCGTCTCCCAGAGGCCGGACAGCAGAAGCCTGATCAGCGCCTCGTTTGCGGCAAACCACGCGCTCATTCGGCCACCTCCTCGACGGTCAGATTGTGCGTGCGGAGGGATTGGATCATCCGGGCGCTCTTCGTCTCGTCCGCGGGCAACTGCAGCACCAACTGGCCCCGGGTTTCGCCGGCCACCGTGTCCATCTGCGCGCTGATGATCGACACCGGCGCGCCCTGCTCGATGATGAGGTTTGCGATCACCGGCTCGTACACCGCGCTGCCGTCAAAGATCACCCGTACCAGCCGCCCGGTGGGCAATTCGGAAAAATGCTTCATGGAGCCCCGGAACATGCGCCGCCCGGCTTCCGACTGGGGGCGCGTGAACAGCTCGCTGACCGCGCCGCTCTCCACAATGCGGCCGCCGTCGATGATCGACACCTTCTGGCAGATCTGGCGGATGACTTCCATTTCATGGGTGATGACCACGATGGTGATGCCCAGCCTTTGGTTGATGTCCTTTAAAAGGTCCAAAATCGCGCGGGTGGTCATCGGGTCCAGGGCACTGGTGGCCTCGTCGCAGAGCAGCACCTTGGGCTGCATCGCCAGTGCCCGCGCGATGGCGACCCGCTGCTTCTGCCCGCCGGACAACTGCGACGGATAGGCGGAGAGCTTGTCGCCCAGGCCCACCAGGTCGAGCAGTTCGCGCGCCTTCGCCTTCGCAGCGTTTCTGTCCATGCCGGTCAGTTCCATTGGAAAGCGCACGTTTTTTTCCACGCTGCGCTGCATCAGCAGGTTGAAACTTTGAAACACCATGCCGACGGCGCGCCTCGTCGTGCGAAGAAGCGCGTCGGAGAGGGCCGTTACGTCGACCCCGTCCAAGATGATTTTGCCTTCGGTGGGCTTTTCCAATAGATTGATGCAGCGGATCAAGGTGGACTTGCCCGCGCCGCTCATGCCGATGATACCGTGAATATCGCCGCGGCGGATGTTCAGGTCGATGCGGTCCAGCGCCACCACAGCGCCTTCGCCCGCACCGTACACCTTGCGCAGCCCGGAGATCTCGATCATTTCTTCCCCCACAGCCACATCGATCCCGCCTTTAGAATCCATGTTGTACCCACCAGTATACCATAAACCCCCCGCTTTTGTAATCGCCGCCCGCGGGCCCTCCAGCGCGGTTCACGCTAAGATTGTGTTGATTTTGAAGTTTTTCAATCAAAACACGCTCGTTTGTGGCTCCAAACTTGTTCCGGAATCGTCTATCTGTTATAATATTCCCACCATTTTGGGAGGTTGAACGATGCGCACCACTGGCAGCGCCCCCGTGTTCCAGGTTCCCAAGCGCAACAAACCCAGCGCGCGCGTATGGGTGACCTTTCTTTTGTGCGCGCTGGTGCCGCCGCTGGGGTTGATCGTCGTATGGCGGGGGCTGCGCTGCCCCGTCCGGGGCAAGGTATTGCTCTCGGCCGTCGCGCTCCTCTCGCTGACGCTTATGCTGACAACGTACATCGGTTATCAGATGAACAGCGGCATCCTGATCCCGCAGCAGGCCGCGGGCCAGTTCGCCGTCAATGATTATACATCGGCCACCGGCGCGACCGTCCAGTCAGCGGCGCCTACCGCCGCGCCCAGCCAGACGCCTGCCCCCGCGGAACCGGAAATGACACCAGCGCCGGCCAATCCCTTCGGATAAAGCGCGTTTCCCGCCTTTTTGGGGCCAAAATACCCCTTATATGGCGTATTCTGAGGGTTTTGCTTGACGAAACGCGGCGCAAAGGGTACAATCAGTCTGTATTGTTATGCGTCTATACTTTTTTAGCCGCGCGAAGAAGCGTTCGCATCGCGTGAAACCGAGGTAACCCTTGAACGGGAGGGCAAGATATGTTCTGCAACAAGTGCGGCAAAACCCTGAACCCTGAGGCGAAGACTTGCCCCAGCTGCGGCCAGCCGGTCGGCGACAGCCGGTTTGAGGGCAGCGGGTATACCTCGTCCCAGGCTCGCTTTGTGCCAGACGGCGCCGAGCGTGAGGGGTATGCGCCATACACCAAAACCACCTATTCTTCCACGCCGGACGAGGGTGGCGACGTCTACTCGCGCACCAGCTACCGCCCGGCGCTTTCTGAGGACGAGGGCAGGCAGACCACCGGCCTTGTGGACGAAGCCCCTGAACCCGGAGATCAGCCGGAGGCCGAGCCGGAAGACCAGGCGGAGGGCGAAACGGAGCCTTCCAGTATGGACAACCCCGAAGTTCAGCCCCAAACCTATACGCGGCAGCCTGAACCGCCGCGCCCGACGGAGCCGGACGAGCGGGATGCGCTGGGCATTGAAATTAAGCCGATGGAGCCCATCCGCAAAACCGGCATCAGCCCGGAGGTCCAGCGGTACATCCAGCAGATGAACCAGAGGAAGGGCCGCATGCAGCGCAAGGCGCAGACGCATGAGGGC
>JAEVZE010000467.1 GCA_023392395.1 Bacillota bacterium | reverse complement strand
AGAAGTACATGCGTGCGCCGCTCGCCGAAGCGTTCCCCGACTATGACATCTCGATCGAATACTACTCCGACCGTCAGACGCTGCAGGTGCAGATCGCGGGCGGCGGAGGCCCCGACATCGCGGCGGTGGACGGCCCGACAGACGCCAACGAGTACGCCAAGGCCGGCCGCATCCTGGCGCTGGACGAGTACGCGGAGAAATACGGCTGGGCGGACCTGTTCTTCCCCTGGGCCTACGAGACCTGCAAGTTCGACGGCAAGTTGTACTCCCTGCCCAATTCCTTTGAAGGCATGGTCATTTACTACAACAAGGATGTGTTCGAGGCCAACGGCTGGAGCTATCCGACCAACGCGGCGGAGCTCGAGGAGATCTGCAAGAAGTGCCAGGCGGCCGGTATTGTGCCGATGTCCTTTGGCAACAGCAACTACCAGGGAGCCGTGGACTGGCTGTACTCCACCTTCCTGAGCTGCTACGCCGGGCCGGATACCATCAAGGCTGCGCTCAAGGGCGAGAAGAAGTGGGACGATCCGCTGATCAAGGGCGCCATCCAGATGATGGTGGACTACTGGCAGAAGGGCTACCTGGGCGAGAAGATGAGCCAGGCGATCTCCAACGACGACATGGTCGCGATGTTTGCCGACGGCAAGGCCGCGATGATGATCGACGGCACCTGGGCCACGCAGACCCTGCTCAATACCTACCCCAACTGCAACTGGGACATCGATGTGATGCCCGAGCTCCGCGAGGGAGTGGGCCGCGTGTTCCCGCTGGCCACCGGCGGCGCGTTCATGATCAATGCCAACACCAAGAACCCGGACGCCGCGGCTGAAGTGCTCAACTACCTGTTCACCTCGATGGACCGCCACATCGCCTCCGTCGAAGAGGGCAACTGGCAGCCCTATCCGGTCAAGGCTTTTGACACGACGCTCTTCACCAAGGACATGAACCCCAAGATGCTGGACATGTACAAGACCCTGATGGACGCGCAGGCTTCCGGCAATGTCGGCTACTGCAGCTGGACGTTCTTCCCGAGCGACGCGCGCGTTTACATGAACGAGCAGACCGACGGATTGTTCCTGGATATGCTGACCATTGACGAGTATCTGGGCGAGGTCCAGAAGTTCGTGGACAACGCGATCGCGACCGGCAATTCGCCCTTTGTGCCGTAAGCGCCAACCCACACTTGCCGGGGCTGCAGCAGCCGTGCTTCAAAAGCCTGAGCCGCCGCAGCCCCGGCCCTATGCAAAATTGCGCGGGCGGGCTTTCCTTAGCCTCGCCGCCGTGTCGCACACTTGAAACCAATCAGGGTCGCGCCCATTTTTCTTCTGTCTGAGGGAGGGAAGGCCATGACCGGCAACACGCAGCCCAATCTTCGCGCGAGGCGCATCAACTGGGTACCCTACCTGTTTGTGCTGCCCGTACTTGTGATCCATATTGTCCTTGTGAGCGGACCTGCGATCTCGACGCTCGTTATGTCGTTTTACGAGTGGAACGGGCTGGGCAACCCGGTCTTTATTGGCTGGCAGAATTTCCAGGAGATATTCCGCGACAAGATCGTCGCGATTGCGATTCGGAACAACCTGAAATGGCTGTCGATCTTTATCACGGTCCCCATCATCTTGGCGTTTGTGGTCTCCATGACCATCGTCCGGGCGCGCAGGGGCCAGATGTTCTTCCGCACCGTCTACTTTATTCCCTACGTGATCTCCGCCGCCGTTGCCGGCAAGATCTGGTCGGCCTACTTCAACCCATATTATGGCATCAATTCGATCTTTAGGGCCTGGGGCTGGACGGATCTGGCCAAGACGCTCTGGATCGGCGACCCAAAGATCGCACTGTATTCGGTGGCGTTTGTGGACAACTGGCATTGGTGGGGATTTGTGATGATCCTGTTCCTGAGCGCCCTGCAGCAGATCGATACGTCGCTGTATGAAGCCGTGCGCGTGGACGGCGCCAACTGGCGGCAGGAACTTCTCCACGTATCAATACCGGGCATCCTGCCGACCATCGCGTTTGTGCTCATCATGACGGTCATGTGGTCGTTCCTGACGTTCGACTACGTGTACGTGATGACCTACGGAAACCCCGCCAACCAAACCGAGATCCTGGCGACATGGATCTATAAAAATGCGTTTGTCAAGTACAAGGCGGGCTACGCCAACGCGTTGTGCGTGGTGCAAAGCTTCATCTGCCTGTTGTTCTACTTTATTCAGAAGTATGTGAGCAGGAAGGGAGGGCTCGACGTTGACCAGTAAAAAGAGGGGAATCAAAGACTGTCTGGTGGATATCGTCAAGTACTTCTTCCTGATGCTGATGGCGCTTTTCGCGGTGTTCCCGCTGCTGCAGGTGTTTTTCAATTCGCTGCGCTCGGACGCTTCGGTCAAGCGCATGCCCATCGGCCTTCCGATGGATTTTCAGATTGTCAACTACCCCAACACCTGGCGCACAGGCGGCTACGCCCAAGCGTTTCTGAACAGTCTTTTCATCGCGGCGGTGGTAATCATCCTGGTGCTGGTAATCGTCGGACTGGCGGCTTACGCACTGAGCAAGCTGCAGTTCAAAGGCCGGGATTTCTGCGTGGCGTACTTCTTCGTGGCGATCTCGCTGCCGGGATTTTTGTACATCGTTCCGGAATACTACATGCTCAGCCGGATCGGCCTGGTCAATTCCCCCAATGAGCAGTGGGGTCTGATCCTCGTGTACCTGGCGGGCCAGATCCCGTTCAACCTGCTGTTGCTTCGAACGTTTCTTGCCGGCATCCCGAGGGAGCTGGAAGAAGCCGGGAAGATCGACGGCTGCTCCGAGATGGGCGTGTTCGTCCGGATCACGCTGCCCATCGCGAAGCCCATCTTTCTGACGGTGGCGCTGCTCGTCTTCGTACACGTCTGGAACGAGTTCTTATGGGCCAACACCTTCCTGACCAACGACAATTTGAAAACCGTCGCCACGCGCTATGTGCGCTTTGTCGGCGAGTACTCCAGCAACATGGCCTACATCTATACCGCCAGCGTGATTACGATCGCGCCGGTCATCATCCTGTATCTCATTTTCAGCAGGCGGTTTATCGAGGGCATGACGAGCGGAAGCGTGAAAGGATAAAGGAGGGCGACATTGTGATCCCCAAGGATTATCTGGAGAGGCTGTATGCGGGTTGGCTGGCCAAGATCATCGGCATCCGTCTGGGCGCGCCGATTGAGGGCTGGACCTATCAGAAGATCAAGGACATTTACGGCGACCTGAGACACTATCCGGTGGACTACAAGGAGTTCGCTGCCGACGATGACAGCAACGGCCCGCTGTTCTTCCTGCGCGCGCTGGACGACCTGAAGCCCGGCAAGGATTTGACCGCCCAGGATGTGGGCGAGGCGCTGCTCAACTACGCGCCGTTTGAGCATGGGTTTTTCTGGTGGGGCGGGTACGGGGTATCGACCGAGCACACTGCCTACCTGAACCTGAGAAACGGAATCAAAGCGCCGCGTTCCGGTTCGATCGAGCAGAACGGCGCCGCGGTGGCCGAGCAGATCGGCGGACAGATCTTTATCGACACTTGGGGCCTGGTCGCGCCCGGCAATCCGGGATTGGCGGCCCGGTATGCCGAGCAGGCGGCCGGCGCCACCCACGGCGGCAACGGCGTGTACGGGGGCATCTTCGTCGCGGTGTGCATCAGCCTTGCCTTCGTCGAACGCGACATCGGGAAGATTCTCGAAAGGGCGCTTACATTCATCCCGGCCGACTGCGAGTACGCGCGCGCCGTGCGCGCCGTGATGGGCTACCACAGGGAGAATCCAGGCTCCTGGCGTGATTGTTTCCAGTATATCTACGACAACTTCGGATACGACCGTTACCCGGGCAACTGCCACATCATCCCCAACATCGCGGTGATGATCCTGGCGCTCCTGTACGGCGAAGGCGACTTCTCCGACACCATCAACATCTGCAACATGTGCGGCTGGGACACCGACTGCAACGTGGGCAACGTTGCCACGATCATGGGCGTCTTGTGCGGAATCGAGAGCATCGGCGATGAGTGGATCGGGCCGGTTCACGACCTCCTGGTCTGTTCCAGTTGCATCGGCTCTCTGAACGTTATGGACGTGCCCTATGGCGCCAGCTACATCGCGATGCTGGCCTACCGCGTGGCCGGCGAGACACTGCCCGAGCCGTGGCGCGAAATCATCGAAAATCGCATCGACAGCTGCCACTTTGAGTACCCCAAATCGACGCACTCTCTGCGGGTTCGCGTCGAGGCGAATCCCAGGGTTGCCTGCAAGCCGGAGGTCACGCTGATCAACACCGATGAATCGGCGTTCAGCGGCAAGCGTTCGCTCAAGATGCATGTGATGCCCGTTTCTCCCGAGGGCGGGAAGGTGTACCTGTACAAGCAAACCCACTACCAGCCCAAACACTTCCACAACTCGCGCTACGACCCCAGTTTCTCGCCGCTCCTCTATCCAGGCCAAACTGTACACGGCGCGGCGTTCATCCCCGAGTACAGCCAGCCAGCTTATGTGCGCCTGTACGCACGGGAGCAGCGCACCGGCGAGGAGTATCTGGGCGAGCGCGTGCTGCTGGGCAAGGGGAAGTGGCATTCGATGCGGTTTACGATCCCGGCGCTTGAGGGCGGCTTGCTGGACGAGGCCGGGTTCGTGTTTGAGATGGCGGGAGAGCACGGGATGCGGCCGCAGGACTTCTGCGCGCTGGTGGACGATCTGTATTTTGATGGGCAGCCGGACTACTCGGTAGAATTTGGCCGCGAAACCGAGGAGGTCTGGACCGGCCTGCACCGCGAAATCAGCCAGTTTACCAAGGTCAAAGGGCTGATGTATCTCGCGGATGGCCGGCTGCATCTGAGCTGTTCCGATTTTGCCGAGGCGTACACCGGACGCTACGACTGGGCCGACTATACGGCGGAGTTCGCGCTGACCCCTATAGTTGGCGGCGCGCACATGGTCAATGTGCGCGTTCAGGGTGCGATCCGCAGTTACGCGGTGGCGCTGATGGAGGGCGGCAAGCTGGCGATCTTGAAAAACGCGTTCGGCTACGCTACGCTGGCCGAAGCGACGCTGGACTGGAAGGCGGGCGAGGAATACGTGATTCGCGTCCGGGTGGAGGGCAACCGGATCGAGGCAGAGTGCGCGGGTGTGAAGGTCAGCCATACCGATGAAACCGACCCGTACCTGACCGGCTCGGTGGGTGTATCGGTACTTGACGGCAGCCACGCCAGCTACCGTTTCATCAAGGCACATTGAAATAAACGCAGCGGGGCGTCCTAAGGGATGCCCCGTTTTGGGGAGGTTTGGCTGTGGATATTGTGGGTTTGGGTTCTTTGGCGATGGATGTGCTCATGCAGGTGGACGCGCTGCCGAAGGAGGACGGGTTCTGCATCATCCGGAGCACGACGTATCTGCCCGGCGGGAGTGGCACAAACGTGATTGTGCAGGCGGCGAGGCTAGGCGCAGAATGCGGCTATATCGCCACCGTGGGGGACGATCAGATCGGGCAGGATGTGCTTAAAAACCTGGTTGGTGAAGGGGTTGACATTTCGGGGATGGCGATCAAGCCGGGCGGTACCACTCTCCATACCGACATCGTGGTGGACCCCGAGGGACGCAAGTTCATCATGCTGGACGTGGGCGACGCTTTCTTTTCGACGGGAGAGGACGCCGACATGCGCTTGATCGATGGCGCGAAGGTATTCTACACGGATCTCTTCCCCTACGCGCCCGCGCTGGCGGCGCTCAAGCGCGCCAAATCGAAGGGTGTCGCGACCGTGTTCAACATGCAGGCGGGGCTTGACACCATGCAGAACATGGGCATCACCGCGGAGATGGTTTTGGATTGCCTTCAGTACGTGGACGTGTTCGCGCCTTGCCGGTTGGGACTGTTCGGGCTCGCGGGTACGGAAGACATCGATGCGTGCAGGCGATTTGTGCGGGAGCATTTTTCCGATCTCCTCGTGATCACGTTGGGCGGGGAGGGCTCGGTGGCCTACGATGCGTACGACCGCGAAACCCGCGTTCCGGCAATCCGGGTCAAGCCCGTGGATACCACCGGCGCGGGCGATTCGTACATCGGCTCGTTCATGGTGAAGTATCTGCTTGAGCGCGCGCCGCTGGAGCAGGCGATGGCGTTTGCCAGCGCGTGCGCGGCCTACACCTGCACCGGCCTTGGCGCCCGCTTCAGCCCTGATAAGGAGCAGTTGCGCGTATTTCTGGAGGCGCAGGCATGACGGCGAAGGAGCGCACTCTTGGCGCGCTGATGGGCGTGGCCTACGGCGACGCGATGGGGATGCCGTCCGAGTTTTTTACGCGTGCGCAGATCCGGCAGCGGTTCGGCGAGATTCGGGACCTCATGCCCGGGCACCCCGACAACTTCATATCGAGCACCTTTCAGGCGGGCGACGTAACCGACGACACGCTTTTGACGCTGCTGGTGTGCGAGATGCTGATCGAGAATCGCGGGAAGGTAGATCCTTCGCTGCTGGTTTCAAAAATGCTTTCCTGGGCTGGCCGGGTGGAGAAGAGCAAGCAGGTGCTCGGCCCCAGCACGCGCGCGGCGCTCGAGAAGATCGCGCAGGGGACCGACATGACCGAGGCCGGGAGAGGGGGAACCACCAACGGCGCGGCGATGAAGGTTGCACCGCTGGGCATGATCGCGGACGTGCGCGACCTGCCTGGGTTGGTGGAGCAGGTGCGGCTTTTGTGCCTGCCCACCCACAACACCGGTCCCGCCATCGCTGGCGCTTGCGCGGTGGCGGCCGCGGTGGGCTGCGCCGTCTCCGGCGAGCAATCCGTCGACGGCCTCATCGCCGTTGCGGTGCGGGCTGCCCGCCTTGGCGAGCGGGAGGGCTACCCGGTTGTTTCGCCCTCCGTGGCAGAGCGCATTCTATGGGCGGCGGACTTGGCGCGCGCCCCGGGTACCGACGAAACGCGGCTCGACCGGATCTATCAACTGGTTGGGACGGGATTGCCGATCGCGGACTCGGTACCCTCCGCGTTTGCCATGCTGAAGCTGTCTGAAGGCGACCCGGTCCGTTGTGCGCGCCTGTGCGCCAATCTGGGCGGCGATACCGATACCATCGGCGCGATGGCGACCGCGATTTGCGGCGCTTTGCAAGGGCCGGGCGCGTTTCCAGCCGGGTCAATCAATCGCATCGAACGAATTAACGAGCTGGATTTTTCCCGAATGGCGGAAGACCTGTGGCAGTCCCGAAGGGGCAATCCTGCGTGAAGTCGCATTGGAAATAGGGCGTCATGCGTAGAGGATGAAGGCGCGGGATAACCATTGAAGGGTACGAACAAGGTTTTCGCCGTCATCGGCGATTGTCGCACGTGGAGAGCGGGCAATTCTCCTCAAAATACGGCTCCCATCCGTAAGAGAAGCGGAACTTGCCGTTATAGCAGGTGCGCGCACTCTTTCTCGAAGCTGATGTACGCACTGTCTCCGACGGCGTAGATTTTTTTGTTGACCGGGCAATTGTCCGCGATTTTTACGAGCGTATCGCCCACGCGGACGTGGTAATTCTGATAGCTGCCCATAAAGCAGCTCAACTCCACCTTGCAGGGCAGAAGTCCCTCGTCCGCGATGCGGATTGCTTCCGGGCGAAGCACGATGACGCAATCCTGCCCCGCGCCAACGGGACTTGCGGTCTCAACCAGAGCCTCCCGACCCTCAACTTCCACCTTGCACACGCCGCCCTGCATCCCCGCGGTTCGTCCCTTTAGGAAGTTCGCCTCTCCGATGAAGTCGGCGACGAATTGGTTGCTCGGGTGATAGTAGATCTCCATGGGTTTTCCGCTCTGCGCGACGACGCCCTGGTTCATGATGATGATCCGGTCGCTGATGGACATGGCCTCGCTCTGGTCGTGCGTCACGTAGATGGCCGTAATGCCCAGCGTTTGCTGGATTCGGCGGATCTCCGTGCGCATGGAGACGCGAAGCTTGGCGTCCAGGTTTGATAAGGGCTCGTCGAACAGCAACACGCCCGGTTCCACCACCAGCGCCCGGGCCAGCGCGACGCGCTGCTGCTGACCACCGGAGATCTGGTTGGTCATGCGGGCCTCCATGCCCTCCATCTCCACCAGCCGGAGGATGCTCCGGACGCGCTCGTCCAGCTCCACCTTGGGTACTTTGCGAAGTCTCAGGCCGTAGGCGACGTTGTCGTAGACGTTGTAGTGGGGGAACAGCGCATAGCTTTGAAACACCATGGCCGTATCGCGCTTGTTGGGCGTTTGCGCGTTGATCGCCTCTTCGCCCAGGTAGATTTCGCCCTCGTCGGGGCTTTCGAAGCCGGCGATCATCCGAAGTGTCGTGGTCTTGCCGCAGCCGCTGGGGCCAAGCAGCGTTACAAAACTGCCTGGCTCTATGTCGAGGCTGACGTCTCGGACAGCATAAAAGTCCTTCCCGGTTTTGGGATCCTTGTAGACTTTCGAGATATGTTCCAAACGCACGCCTTTCGGGATCTTAGCCATTTTTCCCGCCTCCTGCCAGCTTTCTGCTGGTGCCAAAGTACTTGATGCCCAGGTTCATCAAGGATATTGAAGCGTACACGATCAGGATGAGGATCGTCGCATAGCCGCATGCTTCGCCGTACTTGCCCTTTTCGGCGAATTCATTGATCTGCGTGGTGATCAAGAGGTATTTTGGCGTCACCAACAGGATGATTGCGCTGATGGCGGTGATGGAGCGCACAAAGGGCGTCACCAGGCCGCTGAAAAAACTGTCCTTGATCAGCGGGAGCGTGACGCTGGTGAACACCTTTCCGCTGTTTGCGCCAAGGTCGTATGCGCTCTCTTCGATGGATTTGTCGATCTGCCGGAGGGCGGAAATGCCGCTGCGGGTTCCGACTGGGAGGCTGCGCACGATGAAGACAATCACCAGGATCGTGCCGGTACCATACAGCCCCTGCATCAGACCACTGCCGAAAATGCCGTTGGCGTACCCGCGGATGTAACCCACGCCAAGCACCGTGCCGGGCACTGCCATGGCCAACATGCTGACGAATTCAATGAAGCCCTTCGACCGGAACTTCTTTTTGACGACCAGATAGCTGATGATCATCGAGAACAGCGCCGTAATCGGCGCGGCGATGATTGAAAGCAGGAAGGAGTCTCTAAACGCCTTGAGCCCGCCGTACTTGAAGATGTACTCAAAGTGCACCAGGGAGAGCGAGTAGTTGCGCCCCCAGAGTTTGAACAGCGCGCCGAAGGGGACGCTGACGTACATCAGGATCACAAACGCGCTGACCAGCGCGCACAGGATCGTCAGCGGCCGCGTGACGCTCTTGTCGGCGATGAACATGCGCTCCCGGCTGGCCTTCCCGGTCAACGTCGCGACGGTGCGCATTTCAAGGTAGTATTTTTGAATGAGGAACAGCACCAAGGTCAGACTCAGCAGCACCACCGCCATCGCCGCCGCGCCTACCTTGTCGTAGGCGCCGGTTACCTGCAGGTAGATCGTTGTGGCGAGGGTGTCATAGCTGCCGCCGATCAGCATCGGGTTTGCGAAGTCGGCCACGGACTCGATGAATGTCACCAGAAACGCATTGCCGATACCTGGGAGCATCAGCGGCAGCGTGACGGTGGTGAATACCTTCCACCGGCTCGCGCCCATGTCGCGGCTGGCTTCCTCCAGCGACGGGTCGATGTTCCTGAGCAGGCCCTTGAGCATCAGGTAGCAGACGGGAAAGAACGTCAGCGTCTGTACGATCACGATGCCCTTGAGGCCGTAGATCTCGCTGTCGTAGATGCCCAAAAGCGTCCTGGTGATCAGGCCGCTGCGGCCGAAAAGAAGGATCATACTCAGCGACAGCACAAACGGAGGCGAAACGACCGGCAGCATGCTGACCACGCCGAACAGCTTTTTCACGATGCGGGATCGCACCTGCATGTAGACGTCCACATACGCGAACAGAAGGCCGATCAGCGTGCTGGCGATGCCCGTCAGAAAGCCCAGGGCCAGCGTGTTTGTGAAGGCGGCTTGAAAGCGCTGCATGCTCAGCACGCGCCCGAACACATCCAGCGTAAACCCGCTTTCCCGGTTGAACACGCTGTCCACAAGAAGCGTGGCCAGCGGATAGAGAATGAACAGCGCCAGAAAAACCAGCAAGACCGCAATGGTCGAAATTAGGATGGGGTCCCCCAAGAATTTCCTGCGGTCGAGTCTTGCGCTCTGCCTTCCAACCACGGCATACTCCCCCTTTGTGACAAGTGACAAAGGCAACAGGAGGATGACGTTTGACGCCATCCTCCTTGTGGTTGACAGGCAGTGCTACTCGGTCTTGAAGCGGTCGTCCGTACCGACCGCCGTGAAGAAGTCCTCTACGTACTTGGAGGTGTTGGCCTTCGCGTCTTCGAAGTCGTAGGCAATGGTGTTGTTCATGTCCAGCCCGAACTCCGTGGCTTCCTTGGGCTGCTCGGCATTGTCAATGACCAGGAACTGGAAGCTCTCGTTGTCCTTTGCCAGGTTGACGCACTCCGGGCTGAGAGCGTACTCGATCCACAGCTTCGCGGCGTTGGGATGCTTCGCGCCTTTGAAGATCGCGGTCGCGCCGACCTCGTAACTGGTGCCGCTCTTGGGCACGACCAGTTGGATGTTGTCGTAGCCGGCCAGGATCTGGATGTCCAACCCCAACACCGCCGGCACCGCCAAACTGATCATCAACACCATGGTGCAGATGAAGGGCCACGATCAGGCGATGGAGTACTTCAAGGCGCTGGATGAGAACGTCGCCCAGTAC
>JAEVZE010000451.1 GCA_023392395.1 Bacillota bacterium | reverse complement strand
GTGCGGGGGTCGTCAATCTGGAGCGCGCTGTCGCACAGGATGAAGCCGCCGGGCAGCAGTTCCTCCCGGTGAAGGTGGTAGGTCTCCTCGTTCAGCGCCACGATGGCGTTAACCAGCTTGTCGTGGGAATAGACCGCTTGCGGACCAAGGCGCAAAAGCGAAAAATTGTGTCCGCCCCGGATGCGCGACATGAAGTCCCGAACAGTCAGGATGTGGTAGCCCGCCCGTTTGAGCAGCTTTTCCAGAATGGCCGTGGTGGTGTCCACGCCCTGTCCCGCCGCTCCTCCCAGCAAAATGTTGTACATAGGTTCCCTCCCGCACGTCGTCGGATGCGCCGCACGCTGCTTTCCGCGCGCGTTCGGACGCTCCCGGCTGCCTTCAACTGGGCATTCATGCTTATTTTACCACAAATTGCGGCGATGTAAACAGAACTCGCCGCACTGCGCGCGATTTGTCAAGACTAACAGACCGATTGCGCATATTGACAGTCTTTGGCGAAAGGGCTATAATTTCGCTGATATGGGGCGCTGGAGGGATACGGCATGGACACATCAAAAGTGGCGGTCGTGCTGCATTCGAGCCTTTCGGAAGGTGCACCCAAAGATGAGATGGACGTGCTCAAGCAGGCGCGCGCGGTCTCCCTGGCGCTTTCACGGCTTGGGTATGAGGTCCTGGAGATGCCCTTCGCGCTGGATGGCCTTCCGCTGGATGGGGATGTGCTCCGCCGCCTGAGCGAGAGCCGCCTGGCAGGCGCGTTGCGTGCGGCCCGGCCTACGCTGGTGTTCAATTTGGTAGAAACCGTCCACTCGACCGGCATGTGGAGCTATCTGGCCCCCGCGCTGCTCTCGCGGATGGGCTTTGCGTACACCGGAAGCTCCCCAGGCGCTATTTTTTTAACCACACACAAGATCGCGGCCAAGATGCTCATGCGAAGAAGCGGCATCTCGACCCCGGCTTGGGTGACCGCCGACCGGCAGGACCAGTACCGCGAGGGGGATACATACATCGTCAAGGCTCTGTACGAGGACGCCTCCGTAGGCATGGGCCAGTCTTCCGTGGTGCGATTTGCCGGACAGGAGGAGATCGCGCCGCATCTGAAGCGCGTTTTCGAGGAAACGGGCTTCGAGCATTTCGCGGAAGGCTACATCGACGGGCGGGAGTTCAGCGTCGCGCTCTTGGGGGACAGCGGGCAGCCCCAGATCCTGGCGCCCTCGGAAATTTGTTTTTGCGGTTATGGCGAAATGCGCAAGCATCGCATTGTGGATTACAGCGCCAAGTGGGACGAAGATTCCTTTGAATTCCAAAATACATGCTCGGTGCATCGATTTGGGCCGGAAGACGGCGCGCTGATTTCTAGGATGCGCGCCATCGCGTGCGATTGTTGGGCGCAGTTTGGGCTGGATGGCTACGCGCGGGTGGACTTCCGGGTGGATGAAGCGGGCGTGCCCTGGGTACTGGAGATCAATTGCAACCCCTGCATCACGCCAGGGGAGAGCGGGTTTTTGAGCGCCGCCGGGATTAGCGGCCTGACGTTTGACGACGTGGTGTACCGGATTGCATCGGATGCGTTGGAGAGGGCGGAGGAAAGCCCTTCATGGAACGTAAGGAGCATCGGCCAATGAAAACCTATGTCAAAGAAGTCGGGAACAAGGGCAGGGGCGTTTTTGCGGGCGAGGAGATTCCATCCGGAACGGTGTTTGAAAACGCGCCGGTAATCGCGTTTCCCAAGGGACAGTGGAAGTACATCACGAAGACGAAGCTGAGCAATTACGTTTTTTTCTGGGGCGAGGACCTGAAGGCCGGCGCGGTGGCGCTCGGCACGGGTTCGCTCTATAATCATTCTTACGAGCCCAACGCCCGCTACATCCGAAACATCAAAAACCGGACGGTGGATTTCGTCGCGCTCAGGGATATCCATGAGGGCGAGGAGATTACCGTCAATTACAACTGCGATCCCAACGACAAGACGCCCGTCTGGTTCGACGTGCAGTAACGAGGGTTCAATGGCCGTTTACGACGAGGCGATTGTGCTGTGCAACCGCATGGCGATAGGTTCGCCGGAGGACATTCTGGATGTGAAGGTGCAGGCGGAGTGGATCTGCGAAGAACTGGAAGCCGCCGGCTACCGGGCACGGATGCTGCCCTTCGGACTGGACGTTGTGTGTCAGTTGGAGGAAGCCAGGCTTCGCGGCGGATGCTTCGTCGTCAACATGGTGGATTCCGCGCCGGGCGAGGAAGCTTTCGTCTACCTCGCGCCGTCGGTGCTGGAAGCCGTGGGCATCCCGTTCGCTGGCTGCGGCGCGGAGGCGCTGCTGGTCACCACCAACAAGCTCCTGACCAAGCGGCTGCTCACCTCCTACGGCCTGCCGACGCCCGGCTGGTTTCAAGGAGACGATGGATTTCAGCCGGGCCGCTACCTGATCAAGGCGATCTGCGAGGACGCCTCCATCGGCCTGGACGACCATTCGCTGGTGGACGTTGAAACGCCCGAAGCGCTCCGTATGCTAACCTCGCACCGTGAAAAGCAGGATGGAAAGCGATACTTCGCGGAAAAGTTCATCGACGGACGGGAGTTCAACGTCTGCGTCTACGGAGGCCATGAGCACCCGGTGGTGCTGCCGCCCTATGAGTGGATCTTTCCAGGCTTCCGAGAGGCGGGCAAGCCCAATTTCATCAACTACAACGCCAAGTGGGTCGAAAACACCTTCGAGTACGACCAGCTGGCCGCGATTTACCACCTGCCGCCGGAGGATGCGCCGCTGGTTCAGGAGCTCGTCCGGCTCACCGAGTCCTGCTGGAAGAATCTTGAACTAAACGGCTGGGCGCGCGTGGACTTCAGAATCGACGCCGAGGGCAAACCCTGGATCCTGGAGATCAACTGCAACCCCAGCTTCTACGGCTTTTTCAACGTCGCCAGGGCCCACGGCTTCCCATTTTCCCAGGTGATAAAGGGCGTCGCGGGCGCGCTGATCCGGAAAGGATGTACGATATGACTTCCGCTGTTTCGTTCCGGGATTTTCTGATGCCGGGCGAGGACATGACCATCCGGGCGGTCACCGAGTCCGCCGGGGTATTCTACCCGGAGGAAGTCGACATCGCGGAAGAGCTGGCCCGGGAAAACCTGGCCCGCGGCGCGGAAGAGAGCGGCTACCACTTCCTCGTGGCCGAATCGGGCGGGGAGATCTGCGGCTATACCTGCTTTGGGCCGATCCCCGGCGCGCGGCGGCGCTTTGATCTGTACTGGATCGCCGTCGCGGAAGGTTTCAAGGGTTCGGGCGTGGGCCGCGAGCTGATGGCGCGGAGCGAGACACGCATCGAAGCGGCGGACGGCGCGAAGGTCTACGTGGAAACCTCCTCCAGGCCGCCCTACGCCCCTGCGAGGGCGTTCTACCGGCGCTGCGGCTACCTGCAGGAGGCCGTGCTCAGGGACTACTACGACGACGGCGACGACAAGGTGATCTTCGTCAAGACGTTGGGCGTGGTCAAGCCCCGGCGGCTGGACGAGGGCGGGGACTGACCGGCGCTTTACCGCCAGGCTTCCCAAAGAGCATCGAAAGGGTGTGCGGATGTGCTGCTCTACCTGATCCGCCACGGCGAAAAGGCGACCAAGACAGAAAATGTCATGCACATCGAACTGACGCCCAAGGGCTTCCGCCAGGCGGATTTACTGGGCAATCGGCTTGCGGGCGAGGGCATCCAGCGCATCTATTCGAGCGACATGACACGCGCCCTGCAGACGGCACAGACGATCAACGTTCGCCTCCGCGTCCCACTGGAGGTTCGCGCTGGTCTGCGGGAGATCGACATGGGCGATTGCGACGCACTCGGCTGGGAACAGGCTTACGCACGGCATCCTGAATTCCGGGAAGCCTTCGAGCGGCACGAAATCGACATGCCCTATCCGAACGGAGAATCTGGCGCGGACGTCTGGAACCGGGCCGGGCAGGTTTTTATGGAGATTCTGGAAGCCGGGCTCGAGCGCGCGGCCGTCGTCGCCCATGGCGGCACCATTCGCTGCATCCTGTGCGGCACGCTGGGCCTTCCGCAGGTTCGCCGCTTCTTCCTGGGCAATCCCCCTGAGCATTGCGGCATCAGCATCCTGCAATATGGAAACGGACACTACTATCTGCAGTCGTTCAACGATTACACGCATCTGGGCGATTGCCGCTGACGATCCCGAGCCCCGACATTTTTTTGGGGGGCGTTTTGTGCCGGGAACCCAGTGCGCTGATTGAAACAGGTAGCAGCGGCTTTTTAACTCTTCCGCACCTTTCCCGACGGATATTCAAATATTAATTTGACAGTGGGATGCATCGGTGGTAAAATAAGATCAAGTTCAGAGTAATTGATAAACCTCGTATTTGTGTAAATCGATGTTTACGGTTTACAGAAATACGAGGCTTTTCTATGCTGGGGAACAATTCAAATTCTGGAGGTACTCTTCATGAACACTGGTAAGGTAAAATGGTTTAATTCGGAAAAGGGCTTCGGCTTCATCGCGAATGACGACGGCGGCGACGATATTTTCGTGCACTTCTCGGCCATCATCTCTGGCAGCGGTTACAAATCGCTGCAGGAGGGCCAGGCGGTTTCCTTCGAGATCGAGCCCGATCCGAAGAACAGCCGAAAGCTCCGGGCAAAGAACGTCCAGGTTATCTAGTGCTCCATCCACTACAGAACTTGCGTTTTCGGCGGTTCTTTTTGCCCCTGGCGGTGTCGCCCTCCGCTTGACGTAGCGCTGCTACGCCTGCGCTCCGGCTCCTTGCCAGGAACAAAAATCCCTCGCCGAATTCCACAACTTCTATAGTTGACGAACCACTAGTCGGCGTAAACCCAAGGCCCGTTCATCCGGAACAGGATGAACGGGCTTTTCAGGAAAAGATAGGAGATTTATGATCAAAGAAAATCACATGTTTGCGGGCGTTGAACTGTCGCCCGAGATTCAAATGGCAATCAGCGGCATGGGCTTTGTGAAAGCGACGCCGGTGCAGGAAAAGACAATTCTGCCTTTCCTCAACGGAAGCGACCTCATCGTGCAGGCGCCGACCGGGACGGGCAAGACGGGCGCGTTTGGCATCCCGATCGTCCAGAGCATCGACGCATGCAGCACCCAAGCACAGGCGCTCATTTTGAGCCCGACACGCGAACTGGCAATCCAGACCGCACGAGTCCTTCAGAAGCTGGCGCAGCATCGAAAGGGCGTTCGCGTCGCCACGCTGTACGGCGGCGAGAACATCCAAAGGCAATTTGCGATTCTCCGCAGGCGTCCGCAGATCATCGTCGCCACGCCGGGCAGGTTGCTGGACCATATCGAGCGCCGGAGCGTCAACCTGGGCACCGTCAAAACAGTGGTGCTGGACGAAGCGGACCGGATGCTGGACATGGGCTTTCAAGAAGATTTGAACGGCATCCTAAGCGCGGTGCCCGCCCAGCGCCAGACGGTCTTGTTCTCGGCGACGATTTCCAGGGGCATCCAGCAGATCGCCAAGAACTACCAGCGCGACGCCAAGCACATCGTTATCAAGCAGGACACGCTGACCGTGAAGACGGTTCAGCAGTTTTACACCCCGGTCAACAACGGCGGGAAGAAGGGCGAGCTTTTGGCCTTGCTCAGGGGCAACGAACATGCGCTTTGCCTGGTGTTCGTCAACACGAAGCGGATGGCGGACATGCTCTGCGATGAGCTCAAGCGGCAGGCCTTCCGGGTGGATGCCCTGCACGGCGACATCAACCAGCAAAAGCGGGAGCGAATCATGAATTCCTTCCGCACCGGCGGGCTTGACATCCTCGTCGCCACCGACGTTGCCGCGCGCGGCATCGACGTGGGGAACATTGATCTGGTCGTCAATTATGACCTCCCCATCGACAGCGATTGCTATGTCCACAGGATCGGCCGCACAGGTCGGGCAGATCGGTCCGGCACTGCGCATACCTTTGTGTATTGCCAAGAGGTCGGCATGCTCCATGCGATCATGCGCGACACGAATGCGGCGATTCAGCGGACGACGCCGAAGCTGGTGGCCGCGGTCTAAAGGCCGTGGCCCAATCCCTCTTTTGACAGACAGCCGCCGCAATAC